>SHXF01000039.1 GCA_009693435.1 Betaproteobacteria bacterium
GCAGCGCATCTCCCGCGAACCCGGAACTGATTACCGCGCCGTTCTTCAGCATCAGCCCGCCGTTATTGACGATTTCGATCGTGCCCGTGTCATTGCTGACGTTGTCGATCAGCAACTGCGACTTGGTGTTCGCGAGCTTGACGTCGCCGACCTGTTCGATGTCGCCGAAGACACGCTGTACGGCTTTCCGGAACTCGACCACTACGCCGAGCGCGGCGCGGCGCGCTACTGGGGCAACCTGCCGGACGCCGGCATAGGCGCGCCGCCGCCGTGGCCCACGATGCAGAGCAGGGGGGCGTTGCGCAGCGAGAGTACATCGCGCAGCGAGGGTGCGTTGCGCAGCGACGGTGCGTTGCGCAGCGAGAGTGCGTTGCGCAGCGAGGGTACGTCGCGGAACAAGCGGATCTTCGCCTACCTGCGCACCGAGGTGCGACACCATGAGGCCGCACTCGCTGCGCTGCGCTCGCTGGGGCAGCCAACCGTCGTCGTATGGCCCGACGCGCCGCCGGCGTTGATCGCGCGCCATGCCGCGCCGCATCTCGCGGTGAGTGCCGTGCCGGTCAATCTGCTCCAGGCCGCGCGCGAGGCCGATGCGGCCATCACCTACGGTAGCCTCAACACCACCGCCTGCTTTCTGTTGCACGGCAAGCCGCTGCTGCTGCTGCCGGGGCATCTGGAGCAGTTTCTCCTCGCTCGCCGCGTGGAGGAAATGGGCGCGGGACTGCTGCTGCATCCCGAGCAGACGGCGATCGACCTGCCGCAGCGGTTGGAGCGCATTCTTTCCGAGCCGGATTTCCGCCTCAACGCCGAGGGGTTCGCGCGCAAGTACGCCGCTTTTCCGCACGCCGCGGTGATGACGAACCTGGTGCGCCGTATCGAGGAGATCGCGTCAAACGCGGGCGCAGGGCCGGGATAGGCGGCACGCGCTATGCGGCGCGCCCGCCTGGTCCGGCAGGCGCAATCTCGCAGATGAAATCCTCGTACTTGCCTCCGGCGCCGCGCGCGATGTGGTCGCGATAGGAGAACGTGACGCGAAATCCCGGCGGCACGCGCGACAGGATCAACTCGTGGAGACGGGCCTCCTGTTCCGGCGAGAGGGGCGCCTCGGTGACGAGCCGCGCCTCTACGCAATCGATCGCCACCTGCGCCAGCTGCATCTGCCTGATCGCGGCTATCGCGGTGAACGCGCTGGTGCCGAAGGTCGGCCAGTAGCGCTGCCCGCCGGCCGTCACCAGCATGTTGCGCACCCTGCCGATGACGCGCTTCAACACCGGCAGTCCGCGGCCGCAGGAACACGGCTCTCCCGGCACGGCGTAATCCCCGATTTCGTAGCGCACCAGCGGCATTGCCATGTTGTGGAGGTCGGTGACGACGACCCTTCCCACCTGGCCCGCCGCGCAGGGCCGGCCCGCGTCGTCCAGCACCTCCACCAGCAAACTTTCCGATTGCACATGCAGATGGTCATGCGCGGGACACTGCAGCGCGATGTACCCGACCTCATCGGCCGAGTACATGTCGGTGACGGGGACCGACCAGGCCTGGCGGCAAAGGTCGCGGAGTTCCGGCGACAGCGCTTCGCCCAGGGTGCGCAATTCCTTCAGCGTCGAAAAAGACAGGCCGCGCTCCAGCGCGCGCCTGACCAGCGCGGCGAGCACCGATGGGTAGGTCATCAGATAGTCGGGTCGCTGCTCTGCGATCCAGTGCAATTGCTCATCGGTATCGCCGCGGAGCCCGATGCGGGCCGAGGGCCCGGTCGCCACCAGACCGCGGGTGGCGATGCCCCAGTCCTCGAACTCGCCGGTCTCCGTGCCGTACCGTATGGCCGCGAGCTTCCCGCCGAGATTGCGGCGATGCCACAGATGATCGCGCAGGGTGATGACTTTCCACATCATGTGCGCGAGTTCGGTTTTCCGGATGCGCACTGGTGTGCCGGTCGAACCGGTGCTTTCCGATTCGCTGATCGCACCGTGGCTCGCCGGCACGGCCGTGCTTTGCAGCGCCGCGAAGTTCGTCTGCAGATCGCGCCTGGACAGTATCGGCAAATCGGCGAATCGCCCCGCCGCAAGGGGCGCCTGCGGGTCGTAGCGCCCGCGCCACAATTGGCCGTAATACGGCACGCTCGCGTGTGCATGCCGAAGCACCACTGCGAGTTGCTGAAACTGCCGTTCGGCGATCGCCTCGGCGCTCAGCCACTGCGCCTGCTCCATCTGGAACAGCAGCGCGAGCATGCCGGCCTGATAGTCGGCGGGCACGGCCGGCCAGACGCACTCGTGCAGCGCGCTCTGGAAGCGCCACGCCGCGCTACCGCCCGGCTTGTCGATTGCCGCCATCTGCTGCCTTCCCGTAGGTTCAGGAGCGGGTTCTGGAAACGGGGATCATACTCTTACCTCCAATTTGAATATTGGAGGTAAAAAGGGCAACATACCCTCCAATTCACGGATCGGAGGTAAAACGTGGCCGCCACCGGCATGTTCCGCAGGCACGACCCGGCAAGCCAGGCGCGCTATCAGGACCTGAAGCGGCTGGCGCGCTCGCAACAGCGCGTTCTGGCGGGCACGCCGGGAACGCTCAAGCGTCGAATCCAGGCGGGGAGGGGCTACTGGGTGCGGGAGCACATCCGCCTCGATGGCAGGAAAGCAGACGAGTACTTCGGCGCGGAAAGTTCTCTTGGTGAAGCGAAAGCCGCGGCGCTCGGCGCGGAGGTCGCGCTTGCCCGGGCGCTCGCGTCGGGCTCTTCCACACTGCGCCTGTTCGGCTACCAGCGCATCGAGCGCAGACCGGCGGCGGTCCTCTGCGTACTCTTCAACCGCGGCCTGAGCCAGGCCGGGCTCACTCTGGTCGGGTCGCACGCCTACGGCGCCTTGCTGAATGAACTCGGGATAATTGCCGCGGGCTACCGCACCCAGGACCTCGACGTGGCAAGGAATCGCGCGCTTGCCATCGACTTGCCCGATGGCGTGACCTTTCAATCGATCCTGCAGGAAACAGGGCTGAACTTCGTCCCCGTTCCGGGCATGCCGTCCCAGCGCCCGTCGGGATCGTTCAAATTGCCGGGCGCGGATACGCTGGGGGTCGATCTGCTCGTTCCGGGGAAGACCGCGGGGGACATCCTGCCCGCCAGGGAATTGGGCGCGCACGCCCAAGCCATCCCGCTGCTCGCTTTCCTCATCGCGGATGCCATTGACGGAATCGTCCTCAGTCCCAATCAGGTCGTCCCGGTCAGGCTGCCCTCGCCGGAACGCTTCGTGCTGCACAAGCTCTATTCTTCGCAATCGCGCAAAGCCGATCGCGACAAGATCCGCAAAGACCTGGAACAGGCAGCCGTGCTCGCCGCCGCGCTCGAAGACGAACTGCCCGGGCGCCTGGGCGAAACGTTTCGCGCCATGCCCGCCGCCGGCAAGACCGCGGTCAGGGGCGGCGCCCGCGCGGCGGCGAAGCTGCTTGCGGGCCGTCATGCCGAAGCCGGCGAGGTGTTGCTCGGGATTGCCGGCAGGTGAGCGGCCTTCTCAGGCCACCGGCTTCACCCGTCTGAACGCCGCAAAGAGCGCGAGGTCGTAGGCGATCTTCAGCACCCCGCACAGGAGCAGCGGCGCCGCCATTGCGCCGCCGGCGAACATCGCGCCGGTGAGCGTAGGCCCGATGGCCGAGGCGAGGCTGCGCGGCACGGCGGTGAAGCTGGCCGCGGCGGGACGCTCGGCCGGGGTCACCACCGACATGACGAAGGCCGAGCGCGCCGGCACGTCCATCTGCGACAGCGCGCTGCGCGCGAGCAACAGCGCCAGCGCCAGTTCCAGGGTCGGCGCAAACGCCGCGCCGATGAGGCACAGGTTGGCCGGGATGTGGGTGAACACCATGGTGTTGATGAGGCCGATGCGCCGCGCCACCGCCGGCGCCAAAAGCTGCGAGGCCGCGGTGAAGAGGCCCGTCCAGAAAAAGAACGCACCGGCCGCCGTCAGCGACATGCCGAAGCGCTCGAACAGCCACAGCGCAAGGAGCGCGTTCAGCGCGAGGCCGCCGGCAAAGGAGTCCAGGCTGAAGAGGGCGGCGAGTTTCCAGACGATGGCGCGCGAGGGCCCGAGCGGCACCGCGGGCCTGGCTTCCTCGGCGCGCGGCGGCGGCAGGCGCCGATACAGGAACCACACCGCCACACCCACGAGCGCATACAGCAGGAACATCGCGCGCAACGCGTTCACCATCTGCCAGCCGGACTGGCTCACCAGAGCATCGGGCACAGCCGCCGCGAGCGCGCCCAGCGCGCCGAATATCGAGCCGATGAAACTGTAGCGTGCGAACACGCTGGTGCGGTCGTGCTGCGACGCCGATGCCGCCAGCACCGTGTGTTCCAGCGGCTGAAACACGCTGACGTCGCCCCCGCTCGGATTGAGCGGCCCGAAGAACGCGACGAGGAGCAGCGGCCACAGCGACGAGAAACTGGCAAAGCCCAACCCGGTCGCCGCCATCAGCACGGCGGCGCCCAACAGCAGACGGCGCAGCGCGTATCGATGGCCCCAGCGTCCCACCGCCAGCGTGGCCGCGGCGGAACCCAGCAGCGTCACCGTGCTGAGGAAGCCGACCGCCAGTTGCCCGTGACCCAAAACGAGCAGGTATGCCGGCAGCAGCACCGCAACAAAGCCGTCGGCAAACGCGCGCAACGCGCGGGCGATAATCAGCAGTCGTATCATGTGTGCGGCCCCGCAGCCTGCGGCTTCATGCCGCGACTATACGCCGGGTCCGATGCAAACTGATTACGCCGCTAGCCGTAGGGCGCAGCTTCAGCGCGCCGAATACCGGTGGTTTTCCCGCGACCATGGCGCGATGAATCCGCGCCCTACGAGGGTGGCGCCCGGATGCGACTCAAACGGATGTGCCGTCAGCCGTAGGGCGCGGCTTCAGCGCGCCGAATACCGGTGGTTTTCCCGCGACCATGGCGCGATGAATCCGCGCCCTACGAGGGTGGTGCTCTATACGCCTCTCATCCGGCGGACGCGCCGTGGACGCGGTATAAAGGCGCCTCGCGCGCGGGCGGGTGTTGCGCGGGTGTTGCGCGGGTGTTGCGCGGGTGTTGCGCGGGTGTTGCGCGGGTGGGTGTTTTTTTTACGCACCGAATCCCGCCGCTCGATCAGGGCGGATGCCGCAACGCGTCCGCAGTGCAGTCCCTGGATTCAGTCCGGAGAAAATGTGAAGATACGCGCGAAAATTCTCGCCTCGATGCTTGCCACTGTCGCCTGCCTGTGCGCGCCTGTCGCGACGGCGCAGACCTATCCGGCAAAGCCCGTCACCATCATCGTGCCGCATCCCGCCGGCGGGACGTCCGACATTCTCGCGCGCACCATGGCCGGCGAGCTCACGCGTGAATTCAAGCGCCAGGTGAACGTGGAAAATCGCGCCGGCGGCAATGGCCTGATCGCGGCGCAGGCGGTGGCGAGGGCGGCGCCCGACGGCTACACGCTGCTGCTCGCCACCGCCAGCACCCACGCCGTCAATCCCTGGCTGTACCGATCCGTGCCCTACGACGCGATCAAGGACTTCGCACCGGTGGTGCTGTTCGCCACGGTGCCGAACGCGCTGGTGATCGCCCCGCAGGTGAAGGCGATGGACGTGAAGGAATTGATCGGCTGGATCCAGGGCAGGAAAGGCGGCGCCAACATGGGCTCGGCGGGCAGCGGCACGCCGGGACACCTCGCCGGGGAGATGTTCAAGGATGCGGTGAAACTGGATTTCCAGCATGTGCCCTACAAGGGCGGCTCGCCCGCGCTCACCGACCTGCTCGCCGGGCAGATCGATTTTTTGTTCACCACCATCCCCGGCGCGCTCTCGCACATCAAGAGCGGCAAGCTGCGCGCGCTCGCAGTGACTTCGCCCGAGCGCAGCAGCGCGCTGCCGGAAGTGGCGACCATGCGCGAAGCCGGACTGAAGGATTTCGCCGCCGTGTCCTGGCACGGGCTGGTGGCGCCCGCCGGCACGCCGAAGAGCGTCATCGACGCGCTCTACAACGCGAGCGCCAAGGCGCTGGCGACCCATGAGGTGAAAACCCGGTTGGGCGATGAAGGCGCGGCAGCTTCCGGCATGCCGCCGGAGAAATTCGCTGCGTTCATCGGCGAACAACTGGAGAGCTGGGGCAGGGCGGTGAAGCTCTCCGGCGCGAAGGCCGACTGACACCTACGAAGCGCAGGACGGACTCACGAACATGAATCTCGAGGACTGGATTGGCCGCACCGAGACGGTGGACGATGTCATCACCGCCACGCCGTATGCCGCGCTCTCGGCGATGCTGGACCGCGACCCGCTGCGGCCCGGGACCGGCACGCTGCTGCCCGAGCTGTGGCACTGGCTGTACTTCCTGCCGCTCGCCCGCCAGTCGGAGATTGGTCCCGACGGTCACGCCGAGCGCGGCGGGTTCATGCCGCCGGTGCCGCTGCCGCGGCGCATGTGGGCCGGCAGCCAGTTCGAATTCCGCCAGCCGCTGCGGGTCGGCGACGCAGTGAGGCGCACCTCCACCATCGAAAACGTCACCGAAAAATCCGGGCGCAGCGGCGCGCTGGTGTTCGTCAAGGTGCGCCACGAAGTCCGCGCCAGCGCACAGAGCGCGCCCGCCCTCACGGAATTTCACGACATCGTCTATCGCGAAGCCGCGCGAGCCGGCGACACCGCCCCGCCGGCCAAGGCCGCTCCCGCGGCGGCGGCATGGGAAAACCGCCGCGTGCCCGATGAGGTGCTGCTGTTCCGCTACTCGGCGCTGACCTTCAACGGCCATCGCATCCACTACGACCGGCGCTACACAACAGAAGTCGAAGGCTATCCCGGCCTGATCGTGCACGGCCCGTTAATCGCCACGCTGCTGCTGGACGGATTGCGCCGCCAGCATCCCGAGGCCCGTCTCGCCAGCTTCGAATTCCGCGCCGTCAGCCCGCTGTTCGACATTCATCCGTTCTCCGTCTGCGGCGCGCCGCTGCCCGACGGAAAGTCGTTTCATCTGTGGGCGCGCGACCACGCGGGCGCCCTGGCGATGGACGCCACCGCGGTGATCGCGTAGGTTGGCGGTGAACGCAGCGAACCCCAGCAATCGCGACCGACAGTCGGCGATTCGATGCGGTTTTCATTTTATCCCGTATTGGGATACGATATTCGATGCATGTCATTTCGTACGCGAAGATTGTTCAGGCACAAGCTGCGCACCCGGACTGTATGACGGCGCTTGATCAGTGGTATCGGCTGACCAAGCGTGTCGATTGGCGCAATTTTGCCGATGTTAAACGCTGTTTTCCGGCGGCGGACAAGGTGGGCGACAAATTCGTTTTCGACGTGGGCGGCAACAAATTACGCCTGATTGCCGCTATTCACTTCAATGCCGGGCGGGTATATGTCCGCGCCGTGCCGACGCACCGGCAATACGACAGGGGACACTGGAAATGAACTCTAGACTCGATACCGCGATGGCGCACTGGGACTATGTCGCCCCGTTGCTCACGCCCCCCAGGACCAAAGCTCAATATGAAGCGCTGGTCGAATCTCTGGACGCAGTGCTGGATGCAGGCGGCGCCGATGAAGCCCATCCGCTGGCAAGGCTGGCCGCGATGCTCGGCGATCTGGTCTCCGCGTGGGAGCAGAAGCATCAGCCAATGCCGTCGGCCATGAGCGCAGTTGAAGTGCTGCGCTACTTCATGGAGCGCGATGGGCTTCGTCAGACCGATGTGCCGGAAATCGGCAATCAGGCCAAGGTCTCCGAAATCCTCTCCGGCCGCCGCACCATCAATCTGCGTCAGGCGCGTGCACTGGCGGCGCGGTTCGGCGTGGCGCTGGCGCTGTTCGCCGCCTGAATATCGATTCCGTGCCCGGCGCCAGTCAGATATTGAAAACCAACCCGCCATTCGACCGGCTCGATCGTTGCGGCGAACTTGCCTGCGCCGACAGAAGCTGACATGAGACCCCTCTCCGACATCACCGTCATCACCCTGGAACACGCTATCGCCGCGCCGTTTGCCACGCGCCAGCTGGCCGACCTCGGCGCCCGCGTCATCAAGATCGAGCGCCCCGGTGTCGGCGATTTCGCACGCGGCTACGATGCCCGGGTGCGCGGGCTTGCCTCGCATTTCGTGTGGACCAACCGCTCCAAGGAAAGCCTCACGCTGGACGTGAAGCATGCCGAAGCGCAGACGATACTGAAACGCCTCATCGTCGAGCAGGCCGACGTGCTGGTGCAGAACCTCGCGCCCGGCGCCGCCAGCCGCCTCGGGCTGTCCTACGAGGCGCTCTCGGCGCTGAAGCCGGGCATCATCGTGTGCGACATCTCCGGCTACGGCGCGGACGGCCCGTATCGCGACAAGAAGGCCTATGACCTCCTCATCCAGAGCGAGGCCGGCCTGCTTTCGGTCACCGGCACCGAAGAGACGCCCTCCAAGGCCGGCGCATCGATGGCCGACATCTCCGCGGGCATGTACGCCTACAGCAACATCCTCGCGGCGCTGCTGCACCGGCAGAAGACCGGGCGCGGCCAGCGCATCGACATCTCGATGCTGGAATCGCTGGTGGAATGGATGAGCTATCCGCTCTACTACGCCTACGACGGCGCCGCGCCGCCGCCGCGCAATGGCGCGAGCCACGCCACCATCTATCCCTACGGACCGTTTCCCGCGGGCGATGGCAAGACGGTGATGCTGGGGCTGCAGAACGAGCGCGAGTGGGTGGCGTTCTGCGAAAAGGTGCTGCTCCGGCCGGAGCTGGCAGGTGACCCGCGCTACGCCGGCAACGCGAAGCGCGACGCGGCGCGCGATGAACTGGGGCGCGTGATCGTGGAGACGTTCGCCGCGCTCGACGTCGACGAAGTGCGCCGCCGGCTCGACGACGCGCAGATCGCCAACGCGCAGGTGAACGACATGCACGACGTCTGGGCCCATCCGCAACTCAAAGCGCGGGAGCGCTGGCGCGAAGTGGACACCGAGCAGGGCCCGATTCCCGCGGTGCTGCCGCCCGGCTCCTGGGACGAGGGGCCACCGCGCATGGACGGCGTGCCGGCGCTGGGGCAGCACACCGACGCGATTCTGGCAAGCCTGGGCTACGCGCCCGAGCGCATCGCGGCGCTGCGCGCGGAAAAGGCGATTTGAATCCGACGGCGGGCAGTCGCGCTGCTGGCTATATGAAAAATAGCAATAGCGTTGCCTGCTTGTTACCGCCGTTACGGCCTTTCGCCAATATAATCTTTTGAATTTATGGTGCCCGGCGCAGCCCCGGCCGACACTGCGGCGGCGGAACGGAACACATCAGCTCCGGCCGGGATCGATCAGGGACTCTATCTTCGCGACCAGTTCCGTTCGCGGCGCGCCAGCGGCACCACATGATCCGGCGCATTGGTCGAGACGATGTCGAACTGCGCGCCGAGTTTAGCCTGCAGGTAGTCGATCACCGCCTCGTCGTCGACCACCATGATTTTCCTGCGTTCTCCGGTTTCCATTTGAATCGCGCCTCTTTTCGCCAATGGATCGATTCAGCCTGCTTGCTCCGGGTTCGTCGCCCGCGGGTTTGTCGCCCGCGGGTTTGTCGCCCATGGCTGCGACTCCTTTCGATCCTCTCCCACCTGCCGCCCGCCATCATCGGGCATGGCGGAGCCGTTCATCCATCCAATTGCGCCACGCACAGGCGCCGATTGTAAATTTCAAGCAGCTTCAACAGCACGATCGGGACGGTGCGCAGTGTCGCAGCCGGGATGCGCGACAGTTCCACGGCGCCGAGCGCGACTGCGTGCCAGACCGGCGCGGTGCGGCCGAGGCACGACTCTTCGGAAAAGCAGCCGCCCTCGCCCACGGTTTCCAGCAGGCGTCCGTCGATGGTTTCAAGACGCACCTGGCCCCGGCGCACCAGTTGCAGCGCGTCACCCGGTGGAATCACGGCCCCCGCCCCGACAACGACGCGCTCCATGGCGGCCGCAATGCGTTGCTGGGTCTGCAAATCGATGCGCTCGGCAAACAACGACAGCGCACGAATCGGCGCGGTGCTGTCGAGCGCCATGCGCAGCCCGCCGTACCAGCCGCCATTGAGCACGAAATCGCGCAGCGCATTCACGTTCATGCGCAACAATCGCACCGTGGACGCGGCGCGCCAGGTGGCGGGCAGCGGCGCATCGTTGAACAGCACATCGACCCCTATCAGGGAGCCCACCGGCAGCACCGCCGGCGGCGGATTCTGCGGGTCGTGCAATTCCACACTGCCGGTCAGCACCAGATACACGTGCCGGGACTCCGCGCCGCGCCGCAAAATCAGGCTGCCGGCGTTGTGGATGGTGACAGGCGAGCGCAACAGCGCATTGAGGCTCTCCAGCCCGGCCTCCGGAAACAAACGGCTCAGGGCGAGGTAGGCGCGCTGCCAGATGTAATCCTGGCTCGAGGCAATGAGCACATCCACCGCACCGAACGTCGCCTGCGAGCCCACTTCGAGTTCGCCGGCAGTGAACGGCTCGGCACGGTGCGCGAGCACGATCTTCTCCGACTTGTCGTGGGAAAAATCGACCGGCGCGCCATGTATCAGGCCGCCGCCTGCGTCGATTTTTTTCACCGTCGCCGGTGTCAGATAAGCGGCCCTCACGGAGTCCACAAAATCGGCGGGAAGGGCTTCTCTTGCCTCCGGCGCGGCGACCAGACGCGCCAGCACATCGAGGGCAACGATGTCGGCCAGATGCGCGTAGGTGCGATATCCCTCGTCGCCGCGAACGCGGAAGGTGAACACCGTGGTCTCGACCGGATGGGGCGAAGCGACCGGCATGACTTCCAT
The DNA here is from genome assembly GCA_009693435.1 of Betaproteobacteria bacterium. Next base: position 10,762 of record SHXF01000039.1, read on the forward strand.
GCCGTCGCAGTCGTTCCACTGCCCCGCAACCAGATCGCGCACTTCGAAGAAATCGGCGAACAGCGCCTCATCGATCGACATCAGCGCGGCGAGTTTCTTCGTCACCGAATGGCGGACCAGGGGCGTGGCGTAGTACCTGAGGCGCACACCCGATGCGATCAACGCGGGCAGCCCGGCAAAGTGATCGTCGTGGGCGTGGGTGTGGAACACGCCGGCGATCTCGCTCACATCGATGCCGAGGCTCTGCAGCGTGTGCAGCACGCTGGGGCCGGCATCGACAAGATAGTAGCGCCCCTGGAACATGACGATGCTCGCCATGCTCTGGCGGCGCAAATCCCAGCCGTCGCCCTCGCCGCAGTGAATCACGCCGAAATACTGCGGGGCCACGAAATGCTGCCCCGGCGTATAGGGTGCCTCGTAGGCCTCGTCGGGCGCGAGATTGAGGTCGACTTCGGTGTTGCGCCCCTGATAGGCGAATTCGTAACGGTTAAGGCCGAGCCGGCGCGCCGAGACCCCGTTTGCCAGTTCCACCGGATCTTTCCCGATGACCCGGCTGTCGAGCAGATCTTCGCTGGAGCGAATGCTGCCGAATGCGAAGCGCAATTTGAGCGCCATCTGACGGCGCGCCTCGTCGCCATCGATGCCGGCCGCGCGCATTTCCTCTTCGCTCACCAGGCCATAGTTGCCCCGGTAAATGTAGTCGAGCTGCGCGCGCACCTGCGCGCTCGCGCCGATGATGAGCGGCTTGCGGCCGGTATTGTTCGGGTGACCCGGCAATATCATTCCCTGCCGGTAAAGCATTTGCAGCACGGGAAACTCGGAGAGATTGGCAAAACGCCCGTTCTGCAGCAGCACGTCCGACAGAAGAATCACGTTGGGGCCGGTCTCGCACAGCACGCTGCCCTTGCGCTCCTCGGCGATGTAGCCACGCAGCATCAGGTTTTTCACCACGTCGCCCGGCGTCCCGCACAGGATGTACAAACCGGCTTCAGGCACCTGTATCCAGTACACGCCCGGGGCGACGCGCGTGGTGCGCAGGTTGTGCATCGCTTCGCGCAGCGCCAGACGGCTCGCCTCGAGCTCGGCGGTGCGCGCGGCGACGCTTGCCTCGAGCAGCGCATTCTGGTCCCTCATCCCCCCCTGCGCGTCGCGCAAAGCGAGGTGCAGACGCAGGCGCGCCTGCAGCACGGCGCGATCCAGGGTCTTGTTCAGGTAGTCGACGGAACCGGCTTCGAGTCCGCGCTTTTCGTCGCCCGCTTCGGTGCGGCTGGCGGTGAGCAGGATCACCGGCGTGTCACCCAGATCCGCGTCGGCCTTGATGCGCCGGCACAGTTCATAGCCATCGATCTCGGGCATGCTCACATCGCACAGCACCAGGTCAGGCCGCTCGCGGCGCGCCATCTCGAGCGCCTCGCCCGGGTCGTTGGTCACGACCAGATCGAAGGTGCCGCCCAGATTGGCCTGCAGATAGTCGGTGACGGCCGCGTCGTCGTCTATTGCGAGGATCTTGCTTTTTCTGCCGCTCGCGGCGCTAACGGCGATTGGGGTTGCCATGCTCGTTCCTGGTGATCATGCGTCGGCGGAGAAGGCGATGCCGGCGGGACGGATTTCAACCGATTCAAGATGTTCGCGCAAGGCGTTTATGTGCGCCTCGAGTCCGGCAGCGACATCCGTCGCTGCGGTGCCGCCGCCAGCGGCTTTTTCGCTGAGGGCCTCCGCGGAGGCAGTCCATCATCATAGGCGACTTGCTCCATCTTGTAGAGGTCGAGGGACAGGTTGATCATGTTGAGCAGCCGGTAGCCGGCGCGATCGGCATTGCCATTCGCCGGCCGCAGGCGCACCATTCTCCTCGGGCGATCCCGAGGCGGTGCGACATGCCGCGAGGTCCCGCGGATGGATAGGTGCGGGATCGAGATCCTGATGATGCCGGTTGAATTTCCCATCGAATAACGATTGTCACGGAGCAAAGCATGAACGGATTGACCCTCAAGGGGGGCCACGTCATCGATCCCGCGTCGGGCCTGAACGGCCGGTCGGACATCAGAATCGAGGGAGGCCGGATCACCAGCGTCGGTTCGTTTGCGGTTCCGCCCGGCGACGAGGTGCTCGATCTCGCCGGCGAACATGTCACGCCCGGCTGGGTGGACATGCACGTGCATGCGTACGGCACGCTTGGATTCGCGGACCCCGACAGCATCGGCATTTTCCAGGGCGTCACCACGTTCGTCGAGGCGGGCGGCCCCGGCATCGACACCCTGCCGGAGTTCGTGGCGCTGCTGGGCGGCAGGACGATCACGACTCTCTTTGCCGGGCCGTACATCCGGCCCATGGGCATCATCGGCTTGAACTGGCTGGAAGGCGAGCCGCGATCGATCAAGAACATTCCGGTCGAGCGCTGGATCGATTTCCACGAGCAACACCCCGGCCTGCTTCGCTATCTGAAGATCGGCGAATTCGAAAAGTCCGGGCGCGGACCGCTCAGGATGGGCAAGGGACTGGCCGAACTGCTGAACCTGCCGCTGTACGTGCATATCGGCGAGCATCAGCGTCCGGGTTTCGACAGCGGCGCATACGAAATCTGGAATATCGCCGACAAGGGCGACATCATCACGCATCTCTATCACAACAACGGCGGCCGGATTCTCGACGCGGCCGGCAAGGTATACGACCACGTGCGCACTGCTGCCAAGCGCGGCGTGCTGTTCGATTCGTCCATCGGCGGCTACAACTTTTCCTGGGACGTGGCCGAGAAGGCGTTTGCGCAGGGCATCGTCCCGGATTTCATCAGTTCCGACCTGCAGCAGTTCAATGTGATGGGGCCGACCTACTCGCTGGCAAACGTGATGAGCATCTTCCTGCACCTGGGCTTCACGCTGCCGGAGGTCATCGAGCGCGTCACCTGCGCGCCGGCCCGCGCGCTCTCCTTGTCCGCCCAGGCCGGAAGCCTGCGCGTGGGAGCGCCGGCGGACATCACCGTGTTCCGCGTGGAAGACGGCGAATTCACCCTCAGCGACACGGGCAGGGGAAAGCGGGTGGCGAAGCGGCGCATTGTTCCCCGCATCGCATTCAAGGACGGCGTGCGTTACGACGTGGACCTCACCCGCTGCCAGGATGAGCGCAACTGGCTGATGCAGGTCGCCGAGGACAGCCTTCCTTCGTCCGCGCGGCGCATCAACGACAGGCAACGGAAGTTCCTGGGTGTGCTTCGCCTCCTGCTCGATGAAGTGCAATGGCAGACCGCGGTGGCGGACCAGCTGGATCTGGACAACGCGATCAGGCTGCAGGATGTTTTTCACCATTCCCGCGCCGTAGCCGGCACGGAGCTGGGCGAATCGTTGAGAGCGGTGTTCGATGTGTTTCTGGAAGATCCGTTCACCATGCAGATCGGATTGTTCCTGAACCGGCTGGATCGGACGTTTGTTCTGGCGCGGCTGGAGGAAGCGGAGGCAGCGGGCGCGCAAACGGCTACGCGCGGTGACGACGCGCGTCCGCCCGCGGCGGGACTACCGCAGCAGTCCGTTCAATCGGCAGAACGCATTGTGTGAAGCCGCGCGTTGACGCGGCGCGCAAGCGGATTCAGGGCGCCTTCGCTTGCGTCCAGTCGTGCTCGGAGACATCGAACACGATGCCCAGCGGATCCTTGAATTTGGTCTCCGCCTGAACCCCGGGAATCGCCGGGATCTTGCGAAAGAACTTGCCGCCGTTCGCTTCGATCTTCTTCGCCATTTCGTCGGCATCATCGACGAGCACGCCGAAGTGATGCAATCCCGCCCACTCCGGTCCATTGACCCTGCCCTGCGTGCCTTCGGGAAACGTCAGCAGCGTCAGGTTGACCGTGCCATCGGAGAGAATGACGGCATTGCCGATCGGGCTTTCGGCTTCGCCGACGCGGGTCAGTCCGAGCACGTTCTCGTAAAAGGCAGCGCTTTTTTCCAGGTCGGGCACCTGAATTGCGATATGACGAATCTTGGCCATGGTTGGTATCCTTCTCTTGGTGGCATGTTTGGTGGCATGTGCCCCCCGGATTTTATACCTGTTGATCTTTTCCAAATATGCGACGCCATTCGGGCTGATCCTCATGACACCGTTCGGAGTGAGCCTGTCGAAGCCTCGCCGTCCTTCGACACCGTTCGGGCTGAGCCTGTCGAAGCCTCGCCGTCCTTCGACACCGTTCGGGCTGAGCCTGTCGAAGCCTCGCCGTCCTTCGACAGGCTCAGGACGAACGCAAGGAAGCTGTTGCCTGACCCATACTGCCGTTGCGGCGCGGATATTCACGATGACCATGAAATGCCACGATCCAGAGAGGGTGCGATGACACTGTCACGGCGTTCGATAATCCTGGGTGCGCTCGCCGCGCCCTTTGCAGCCCGGAGCCAGAGTCCGGCCTGGCCTTCGGGGGTCATCAGGATCGTCGTGCCCTTCCCGCCCGGGGGGACCGTCGATCCGATTGCGCGCCTGGTAGCGCCGGGGCTGCAACAGCGCCTGGGCGCGAGCATCGTTGTGGAGAACCGCACCGGCGCCTCGGGCAGCATCGGTACCGCATTCGTCGCGAAATCTCCGCCGGACGGTTACGCCTGGCTGTTCGCCTACGATACCCACGCGATCAATCCGTTCCTGCAAAAGCTCAGCTTCGATACCGAGCGCGACCTCGATCCGGTGCTGTTGATCGGCACCACACCGAATGTGCTTTGCGCGCATCCGTCGCGCCCCTATCAGACGCTGGCCGAGGTCGTGGCTGCGGCGAAACAACGGCCCGATGCCCTCACCTATGCCTCGGGCGGCGCCGGCGGCGTGTCGCACCTGTCGATGGTGACGCTGTGCAAGCGCGCCGGCATCGAGATGCGGCACGTGCCCTATCGCGGCGCGGGGCCGGCGATGGCCGACCTGCTGGCCGGCCATGTCGACTTCATGATCGGCAGCGTCGCGCTGGTTACGCCGCATGTGAAAGCGCAGCGGATCCGCCCCATATTTCAAGCGGGGCGGGAGCGCGTGGCATCGCTACCGAACGTGCCTACCGTCATGGAGAGCGGCTTCCCGGACTTCGAATCGAATTCCTGGTGGGGTGTGTTCGCGCCCGCCGGGACGCCCAGGGCGGTCATCGAGCGCTTCGGCGGCGCGCTGATCGAATGCCTGCGCGAGGAAAGCGTCGCCCGATTTCTCGTCGATTCCCTGCAGGTCACGATGCTGCTGGCCGGGCCGGAAGCGACCCGGCAATTCGTCGGCGCCCAGATGAATCGCTGGGGTGCGGTGGTGCGCGACAACAACATCAAGGCGGAATGATTTGCCGGCCGGATGCGTGGAGTTCAGTGCCCCGAGAGCGCTCGCCGGAGCGTAATGCCGGGACTCGCGGAACGAACGCAGGCGGGTGCTTCGCTATTTCAAAAAGAAGATAGCAGTTGCCCGCAGATTACCGCCGTTACGGCCTGTGGCCGACATAATCTTTTGAATTATAGCGGTCGTCCCGGGATGTGAATTGCCGCCGAAGGTGGCGCGCACCTTCGACGCGCACCTTCGACGCGCACCTTCGACGCACACCTTCGGCACGCCCGCACTACTCGTACCAGCGACCCGGCTCCACCACCGGCTTCATGGGCACGTCCGGCGGCGCGTTATGCGGCGAGAAGCCGTCGAGTTCGTCGCCGTTCTCGTCCACGCGGTGCAGCTTGTCCTTGCAGTCCTTGTCCATGGCGCCGAAGCGCAGCAGCACCAGGTTATCTTCTCCCGAGGCGTGGAACTTGTACAGGTTGCCCTTGGGAATGGTGATGCCCTGGTTGCGCTTCAGGCGCGTCGTCTCGCCGGCGGGACCGTAAAAAATAGCCTCGCCCTGCAGGATGACGAAGGTGTGGTCTTCGTTGGTATGGGCGTGCAGCGCGTTCTCGCCGCCGCTCGCATAGCACTTCAGTTGCACCCACTGGTTCTCCGTGGCCGACACGATCATGTCGGTGCGCCCCTGCTTCAGCGCCTGGGTGCGCAGGGTGAAGGTGGTAACGCCCTTGTTCTCCGCCAGCCGGTCTATGGTCTCAACTATGTCGGCCGTGGATTTCGCTACCTTGGTTTGCGGCTTTTCGTTCAGCACTGCGCTCATGTCGCTTCCTTCAAATGGACAAATCAATGGTACGAAGATTACGCGAGCCCGGGTCGGTCCGCCAGTCCTGCGATGCTGGTGCTCGGCTGCGAAGCAAACTGCTGTGCCGTTAGCTGCCGTCTTGAACCAGGACGAGAGGGTAGTCATGACGGAATCAATGAACTATCCACATCAAACTATCCACATCAAACTATCCACATCGGTTTGAATCGCATCTCAGTCACCCCGGGGACGATCCCCGCCGGCTACTCGATCTTCAGGTTGAGCGCCACGAAGCGCTTCGAGAGCGTAGCGCGCTGCTGGTTCAGGAGGTCGGCGAACTGCGCCGGACCCAGATCGAGGGGATCGAGCCCGACACCGAGGATGTACTTGTCGCGGAACGCCGGAGCGCCCACCACTTTCCCGGCATCGGCCGCGATCTTCTCCACCACCGCCCTGGGCGTGGCCGAGGGCACCAGCCAGCCGAAGATGCCGCCGGTTTCGAAATACGGCACTCCCGCTTCCGCCAAGGTCGGCACGTCGGGCATCGCCGGCGAGCGCTCGCGCGCGCCGTAGGCCAGCGCGCGCAGCCGCCCCTGGCGGATCAGGGAGAGCGCCGGCGGCAAGCCGGTAAACGAGAAGTGCAGTTCGCCGCCGAGCAGCGCCTTGATGATTTCGGCGCCGCCCTTGTAGGGAACGTGCGTGATGGCGATGCCGGTGACTTCGCGTTAGGCTTCGGTGTCCAGATGCGCCGCGCTGCCCATGCCGAAGCTGCCGAAGTTGAGCGCACCCGGCCTGGCGCGCGCCTGCGCGATCAGCTCCTGCAGCGACTTGATGGGCGAATCCTGATTGACCACCACCACGTCGCCCCCGCGTGCCAGGGACAACACCGGCGTGAAGTCCTTCACCGGATCATAGGGGAGGCTGCGCCGCAGGTACTGGTTGGTGATAAGGGTCACGTTGTCGGTCATGAAAATGGTGTGGCCGTCGCCCGGCGACTTGGCGACGAACTCGGCGGCGATCACGCCCGAACCGCCGACCCGGTTTTCAATGATCAGCGGCTGGCCCCATACCCTGGAGTGTTCCTGGCCGGTTGCGCGCGCCAGGGCGTCCTGCAGGCCGCCCGCGGGTACCGGCACGACCAGGCGCACCGGCCGCGCCGGATAGGATTGCGCGAGCGCCGGCTGGAACGCGAACGCGGCCACGGCGCCTGCCGCCGCCAGCGCGGCGAGCTTAGCCAGACGGCGAAACACATTCAGCGATGCGCGCATCGGGCGCCTCAGTGCTCCTGCAGCAGATTGCCCCAGCCATAGACCTTGTCGTCGATGCCATTGGCGCGCAGCGCATACCAGTAGGTCGCGGTATTGATGGCGAGCACCGGTTTGCCCAGCCAGAACTCCGCCATGGCGGCCACTTCGCCCATGGCGAGGTTGGTGCCCACCTGAACGACGGCATCCACCTTGCCCTGGTTGACCTCGATGATGGCATCGCGCAGGCGCTCTTTGCTGACGTGCGCGATCAGCACCGGGCTGCTGCATTTCAGGCCGAGCAGGTTCACCACCTCGAAGCCGGAGTCGGTGAAGAAGCGATGCACCTGGCGATCGCCCACCGGCATGTACGGGGTGATGATGCCGAGGCGCTTGATTTTCTTTCCCAGCGCGGCGAGCGCCGCGCGGCAGGCGTCGGAGCCCATCACCACCTTGCTTCCCGCGATCCTGTCGACTTTCTTCTGCAGCCGCGCCTGACCTGCCTTGCCATCCCAGAAGGTTTCGGCGGACATGCCCATCACCACGCGATTGACGTTGGCGCTCATCACCGATTCGATGGCCGGCACCAGCGCGTCGCGGATGTTATTCAGCATCACCATGAAACTCTTGTCATCGGTGACCAGGGTGTCCGGGATGATGATGCGCGAAGTGTGGTTGGTGACACCGTGCGGGCGCATCGCTTCGAATTCCGGCTCCACCGAGGTGTTGGTCGAGGGGATTATCACGCCGAACGTCATGCGGTTCCCGAGTGAATCCCGCGTCTTCGCTTTTGCCGCTACGCCTTTTGACATCATTCGCTCCGTCTGGTTTGGGTGCTGCCTGGTCGATAGTTCCGGTGATCATGCTTCCGCGCATCCGTCGCGTCAGGAAATGTGCCCGCCATGGTGCTGCAGGTACCAGCCCGCCACCTCTTCGCGCGTGGTGAGCCAGGTGCCCTCATGCGCCTTCGCATATTTCAGGAATTCCCGGTAGCACAGCATGCGGTGCGGGTGGCCAGACACGTGCGGATGGATGCCGATGTTCATCATCCGGCCCGACTCGGCGCCCTCGGCGTACAGTTCGTCGAACTGGTCCTTCAGCATCTGCAGCGCCTCGCGCGTGGTCATGGCGCGCCGGTGGAAAAAAGTGAAGTCGTTGATCTCGATGGAATACGGCGTAGAGACGATGGGCCCGTGGTCGGTGCGGATGAGGTAGGGCTGGTCGTCATTCATGTAGTCGCAGAAAAAAATGCAGCCCTGTTCGGCGACGATATCCGGGGTGCGCGGCGTCGAGCGCAGGCTCGAGGACAGCCAGCCCTTCGCCTTCTTCCCCATTTTCTGCTCGTAGACTTTCAAGGTCTCCAGCACGATGCGCCGCTCGCCCGCCGGATCGTGGGCAAACTTGTGCAGCAGCTCGCCCTGCTCGTAGTTGTGCGCCACCACTTCCCAGCCGCGCGAGCGGACGTGCTCCAGGATCTCCGGGCGTTCCAGCATCATCTTGGCGTTGAAGGTGCACGACAGCGGCACCCCCGCCTCCTCGAACACCTTGAACAAACGCCACACGCCGACCCGCTGGCCGTATTCGCGCCAGGTGAAATTGGGAAAGTCGGCGATGTTGCCCGGCACCGGGTCGGGCATCATCGGCGGACCGCCCGCGTAGTAGGGCTCGCTGGAGTCCTTCAGCAGGTCCCAGTATTCGCAATTGACGGTGACGATCAGCGCGAGGCGCTTGCCCCCCGGCCATTTGAGCGGCTGCCGCTTGCTGATGGGACTCCAGTCGTAGTGCATCACGGCTCCGGACAGTGGTTGAGCGGCAAGGTCTGCCTGACGCTGCGGCAGATGAGGAATTGTACAAGCTGCATTTGCATCGCACCGGTGCATCCGGCTGAAGGGGGAAGGGGGAAGGAAGCGCGCCTTGACGGGGTACGTCTTGCACCGGCGGCGGAACGCCTCCCGCGCCCCCGGCATCACTGCTCCAGCGTGCTCGCGGCAAATACTTCCTCGAGTTTCATGCGCCGCGGGGTGAGGCCCTGCTCGTGGGAATACTGCGCGGCAGTCTCCAGCACCAGGCGGTTGGCTTTCACGCCGTGTTTCACCAGCGGCGTGGCGAGCGCGGCCTTCGCGCCGGGACCGAGCAGGCCGGCCGCGAGATGGTAGTCGGCGTGTTCCAGGCGCTCGCGGTTGGCGATCTCATTGGCCCGGTCGAAAGCTTTCAGCAGGTTCAGAATGATCCAGGGATGCTTGTCCGCGAGCTCGCGGCGGATCACCATGCCGTGATTGATCGGCAGGATGCCGGTCTTCCTGAAATAGCGCGCCGCCTCGGCCATCGGATCGGGGAAAAGCGGCTTGATGTCGGGGTGGCGCCACAGGTCGGCGGTGCTGCGATCGATCAGGTTGGGATCGACGATGTAGTGGATCACCGCCTGCAGTTCCCCCGAGAGCATCATGCTGCCGATGCTCTTCTCCACCGGGATCTGGTGGATGGTCACGCCCTCGGGCGGGGTGAAGCCCACCGCGCCGCGATGACTGTGGCTGGGCACGCGCTCCATCCAGAATTCCATGTCGCGCGCGTGCACGCCGAATTCGTGCTGCAGGATGCCGCGCGTCCACAGCGCCGCGGTCTGCTGGTACTCGGGCACGCCGACCCGCTTGCCCTTCAGGTCTTCGGGGCGCTCGATGCCGGCATCGCGGCGCGCAAGGATGGTCGAGTGAAAAAAGCGCCGCGTGGTGAACAGCGGCAGCCCGACCCAGCGCTCGTCTCCCTGCGACTTCGCCATCATCAGCGTGGAGAACGACATTTCGGACACGTCGAAATCGCCGAACTTCAGTTGTCGCCAGAAGAGCTCCGAGGGAAACACCGGGCTCGGTATGAAATCGATGCCGTCCGCCTTGACCCGGCCGTCGAAGATAGGCCAGGTGCGCGGGTTGGCGGCCATGCCGATGCTGAGCTGGATGTTCATGAAATCCTTCCTTTGATGGACGCCGGATTATCGCCGTTCGTCCTGATGCCGTACACCGGGAACCGTGCCGTCTGTTGCCTGCGGCGCTATGATGCGACGAAACAGGAAGGATGAAACCATGACCATTGCCAGTCGCCTGATTCGCAGTCTGGATTGCAGCCCGATGCTCGCGTTGCTGGCGGCGCTCGCGGTCGCGCTGCAGGTCGCGCCGCAGGTCGCCTGCGCGCAAGGGGCTCAAGCCTACCCGTCCAGACCGATACGCATCGTCGTCGCCTTCCCGCCCGGCGGCAGCAACGACATCATGGCGCGCGTGTCCGCGCAACACCTCTCCCTCGCATGGAACCAGCCGGTGCTGGTTGAAAACCGGCCCGGCGCGAACACCATCATCGCCGCCGAGCTGGTGGCGAAGGCGCCGGCCGACGGTTATACGCTGCTGGTCGGCGCCTCCAGCACCTACACCATCAATCCTGCGGCCTACGCGAAGCTGCCCTACGATCCGGTGCGCGACCTCGCGCCGGTGGCGATGATGGGCAGCACGCCGCTCGTGGTCGCGGTCCATCCGTCGCTGCCGGCCAATTCCCTGCGCGAGTTCATCGCGCTGGCGAAGAGCCGCCCCGGAGAGATCAACAGCGGGACGCCGACCATCACCTTCCACGTTGCAGTGGAAAGCTTCAGCCAGCTTGCCGGCATCCGCATGACGCGCGTTCCCTACAAGGGGAGCATTCCGACCATCACGGGGTTGCTCGCGAACGACGTGCAGTTCGTGTTCATGGACGCGCCGCCCATCGTGCCGCACGTCAAGGCAGGCAAGCTGCGCGCGCTGGCCGTGACCACGGCCAAACGCCTCGCGTCGCTGCCCGATGTGCCGACCGTCGCCGAATCCGGTTTTCCGGGTTACGACCTGGCCTTGTGGAACGGCGTCTTCGCCCCCGCCGGCACGCCGCGCGACATCATCGCGAAACTCAATGCCGAGGTGACGCGCGCCATGAATGCGCCGGAGAATCGCGAGCGCTTCGCCACCCTGGGCCTGGACCCCCATTCGCTTTCGCCGGAGGAGTTTGCCGCCGCGCTGCAGGCGGAGACGGCGCGCTACGCGAAGGTGATCAGGGAGGGGAAGATCACCGCGGAGTAGCCGGACATGCTGACTATTTCATGACTTTATTGCGGGAACAGGCCCTGTTTGCGGGCATGTACAGCACAGTCCATTTCGACAATTGAAATAACTATCCGACTCAGCCTGCGTGCTCCCTGCCTTTGCCGCGCCTGCCCTCGCTGCGATCATCGTCATCCCCGCGTTAGTGGCGCCTCTCCTTCTTCAGCAACTGCCGCATTCCCATAAAATATACGTGCTAGCATACGTGCATTGAAATGCGCGAGGGATGTCCGTGCCTCAACTCAATCTCTACGTCGACGAAGCGACTCACCTGCGCATGAAACGGTCTGCCAAGGCGGCCGGCGTGTCGCTCTCGAAATGGGTGACCTCGGTGGTGCAGGAGCGCGTGACGGGGCAGTGGCCGCCCGAGGTGCTGGCGCTGGCCGGGGCCTGGCAGGATTTTCCGGATCCTGAAGCGTTGCGTGCCGCACCGGGCAAGGACGCCTCGCGTCAGCCGGTTTGACTTGCGCGCTTGCGCAGGGGGCCCATGTACGCGCTCGATACCAACACGCTCTTCTACTACTTCAAAGGCCAGGGCCGCATTGCGGAGCGCTTGCTTGCGCTGCGACCGGCCGAAATCGGCATACCGGTGATTGCGCTGTACGAACTCGAAACCGGGATCGCGAAATCACAGCAACCGCAGAAGCGGCGCAAGCAGCTCGATACCTTGCTGACCGTGACAAAGCTCCTGCCGTTCGACCGCGCGGCGGCGCGGCGGGCCGCTGAGCTGCGGGCAGGACTGGAGGCGGCGGGCACGCCAATGGGGCCTCTGGACAGCCTGATTGCCGGCATTGCACTGGAACAACGGGCGATTCTGGTTACCCACAATCTCAAGGAATTCCGACGGGTTCCGGGTTTGAAGCTGGAAGATTGGTACTGACACAAAGCCGACCGTGCTGACCTTGCCGTGCATGAGCACAATCGCCGTGTCAAATCCCGGGATACCGGTTTGACTGTCGGCGAGCGGAAACCGATCGCTGGCGACATTGAATGCCAGGCGCGGAGATCAGATATATGCCGCGTCCAAGGCCGTAATGAAATGAATTCCGGACACGACTTTGCGGCTCAACCGGTGATCGTTGGTGATGAACAGATCCATCCCGACCGACGCCGCACAGGCCAGCTGGATTGCATCCGGGGGCTTTATGGAGCGGTCCTGGCGGATTGCGGCGTATGCCCGCGCCGCTTTCTCATCGAAGGGAATCAAATTTGCCGCCGAGGCCAATATCCTCTCGAATCGGTTCATGCCCGGAATGTCCCGTGAACCCTGCGGTTTTACCAGGACCTCTGCCAGAGTGAATGTCGAGGTGTAAAGGCGATCCTTCCGCGTCGTCATGTTCTGCCAGACCGCTTCGACGCGCTTTGACAGCTCCCCGTAGTCTTCGAGCAGGTAGATGAAGAGATTCGTGTCAAAAAACACTTTGCTCATCAACCCCACTCCCGCAGCCGTCGTACATAGGCATCGGGCTTTTCATCTTTCCAGAGCCCTTTCCACATTCCCTTCATGGCCAACACCGGGTCCGTCGGAAGATTCTTCTTGAAGGTCTTCCCGAATCTGGCCTCGTACCAGTCGAGCAACGGCCAGTACTCCTCCGGGATCTCCTCTCTCTTTGGACAAACCTTGCCACCTTCCCGGTCCGGGTGATACTCGTCATCGGGGTGAAAAATACGCCGGGTATTCTTCCCGGTCGCCGCCAGCATCCTGTATCGCCCGGGATTCGGCGCCAGATTCGCCACGCAATGCTGGTAGGCATGAACGGACACGCCCGGTCTCAGGGAAGCATGTACGCGCTCCCGCGCGGCGCGATCGACAATCTCCTGAACCGGGAAGTCCCGCCGTTTTGGCTGTTCCCGGTGCAGCAATGCGATGGCAATCCAGACCTCGTCCGCGACCTTGACAGCAACGGTGGTCTTCATAGGCGCTCCTCATATTAAGGATATGCTGAACAAGGGGGCAGCGCCCCCTTGTATATCCCCCATTCCAGCGGAAACACGCTTGACGCCTTTCCGGAAATGGACGCTTGTTCAGTATTTTATTAACTACATTACCAAGTATTACATTGGTAATATTAGGTGTCAAGATCCTGAAGATCGATGCCTCGACTGCCTCATATGAAGAGGCGGCTCGCGTCAACCGGACGTTTGTGTCGCAAAATACGGCCTGCTCCACTTCTTGCCCCCGCGAACAGGAGGACGGCGGATATGTTCGATTTCTTCAGGAAGAAACCACCGCCATCCCCCGGTGGCGGCACGACACCGACCAACCCTGCCGCGGAGGCCATGCGGCGCGCCATCGCGGAAAAGAAGAAAACCGACCCGATGATAGGGGTGAAGATCGGTGCCAACGAGGTTCTGAAACGTCTCCTCGCCGTCATGAAGGACGAGCACGGGGTGCATATCGAATCCTGTCTTGCCGTTCTGGGTGCGATGGCCGGCTACGCCTGCCAGCACAGCGTGCGCGAGGAGTTTGTGCGCTCCGGCGACATGCCCGAAACCAGGGCTTTCGTCGTGGTCGACGCGAAGGACGGCAAGCGCTATTTCTTCGGCGACCTGGTCAACAAGCCGCTGGCGGAGAGCAGGTTCTCGGTCTGGTCGCTCACGGCGGGCGCGGCGCAAAAAATGGGGCTGCCGGTGCCGGACGTCAACGAGATCTTCAAGCACGTTTCCGACACCGTGGGGACGGACAGTTTCGGCGTGCCGCGCGTGCCGGAGGCGCACCGCGCGAGGAATCTGCCGGCCAAGTACCTGAAGGATCTGTGGCTGGCAGTGCACGCGCATGCGCTGGAATACTGCAACTATCCTTTCGAGTTGCCGGTGGTCTTCGGCCTCGCCATTCAGGAGGCGATCGTCATGGGCAAGCAGGTGCTCGACCCGACACTGGCGGTCGCGATCGTAATGGAAAGCGCGATCCCGATGTCCAAGGTCGATCTGCGCGCACTGACCTAGGCTTTTCCGGGAAAAGCAGGCAGATCCGGCAAAGGGGGACGGGCACGAATTGTTTTTCATCCCTTGCGACTCTGCACCCGCGCATCGCGTGCAGCAACTGGTGCATCCCGATTTGATACACGTGCGAATAAATATGTCCTGAGCCCCGGAATGATTTTCCTGCCCTTCGATTTGCATGCCCGGCGACATGGCACAAATCATCCCGGTCTTCTCTTCGCAAGAGCAACGGCAGCGGCGAAGGTTTCCAGAGGCAAAATCAGTTTCAGCGGATCATCCAGCAAACTCATTGCTCCGAAACGCCGATACCAGACCGCTGCGCGGTTGTCCTTTGCATCGATCGCCAATGCCACACCGCCTACCTGCGTCGCGACTGAAAGTGCCCGTATTCCAGCCGCCAGCATCAGCTCGCCGCCCAGCCCTTTTCCCTGGATGGCGCGGCTGACGGCCAGGCGCGCCAGACGGAAAACCGGTACCTCGTATCGGCCGAGCCGCCGGGTCAACGAAGCGGGGATTCGCGCAAACTCGATTGCCCCGGGGCTTATGCTGTAGTAGCCAAGAACGAGCGTGGGTTGCGCTGGCGGCACTGCAACAAAGGTTTTCGCACCGCCGGATTCGTGATTCTGCCGCGCATAGAGGGCAAGGTAATCGTTAAGCTCGACAATGCCACAATCGAATTCCCCGCGGCGGTGGCGACGCGCGATCGGCTCCTCTATCCACGCAACCTCGCCGCTCATTTCCCGGTTCTGCGCCGGGCGGCCGCCAGCAAGGGCGGCGGCGGCTTGGGCGGATTCTCGAGTAATTTCAACACGCGCGCGGTATCGCGACGCGACAGGACAAGGCGCTCACCCTGTTCAACGATCCGGCGAGCCGCAGGCAACGCCATCCGCATGATGAAGCTGGTGAGATCCAGACGCTCATAGGCAGCTGCGTTCGCCAGAAGCCGCTTCTCTTCCGCGGTAGCGCGCAGCTCGATTCGATCGCCGCGGTTTGCAGTATTTGCCGTCATCGGAGCCTCCGTTCGCAACGGCCTGATTCTAGTGCACGGGCTGTGTCCGTACAATGGACGTGATCGCCGACCCGCATAGCGCAGCGATGTCCAACATCGAGTCGAGCAAGCTGCAAAAATGAAATATGAATCAGGAGCGGCCGTGTTCACGCGCAGCAAATCTCACCCGCACCCGCAGCCCAATCCCGCCCTCTCCTCCGCCCATCTCGATGCGCGCGGTGTGCGCGCCGGCTATGCTTTTGACGATCGCCAGTCCCAGACCGCTGCCCGTTTCGCCGCGCCCGGGGACGCGGTAGAAGCGGTCGAACACGCGTGCGCGCTCCTCAAGAGGAATCCCGGGACCGGTATCGGTCACGGCCAGCACCGCCTCGCCCGCTTCGGCATACGCGTCCACGGTGATGCGCCCGCCGGATGGCGTGTAGCGGATGGCGTTCTGGATGAGGTTGTTGAGCAGAATGCGCAGCGCCTCCGCGCGCGCGCTCACCGGCGCCGCTTCGATGCGCCCCAGGCGCAGCTCAACCGGCTTGGCCTCGGCGATCGCCTCCAGTTCGGCCACCGACGCCAGCGCGAGCGCATCGAGCTGCAGCGGCGCCATCGGCTCCTGACCCGCGTTGGGCTCGAAGCGCGCCAGCGTGAGCAGCTGATCGACGAGGCGCGCCGCGCGGCGCGCGCCGGCCTTCAAGTGTTCCAGTGCCTCCTGCCGGTCATCGGCGGATTGCGCGCGCTCCACCAGTTGCAGCTGCAGTTGCAGCGCGGTGAGCGGCGTGCGCAGTTCGTGCGCGGCGTCGGCGGTGAATTGCTGCTGGGCGGCGATCGCCGCGGCCAGGCGCGCGAGCAGGCCGTTCAATTCTGTCGCCATCGGTTGCAGTTCCGCCGGCAGGTCATGATCGGGCAGCGGGGTGAGCGACTCCGGCTCGCGCTTGCCCACGGCCTGCGCCATGTCGCGCAGCGGCCGCAGCGAGCGGCCGAGTATCCACCAGATGAGGAGCGCAAACAGCGGGATGGAAAGGACGATGGGGATGAGGATGCGCAGCGCCAGTTCGCCGGCCTGATCCTGACGCAGGCTCATCAGTTGCGCGACCTGTATCGTCTTGATGCCGTCGGCGAAGGTGTAGATGCGCCAGTCCGCGCCGTGCAGCGAGACGGTGTCGAAGCCGGGCCGCCCGGCGGGCAGCGCGATGTTGCGATCCGACACATAGGTGCGGCTGCCCTTCAGGTCCCACACCTGCACGATGAAGTCGTAGTCGCCGCGCTGGCGCGAGTAGCCCTGCATGTTCTGGTCGCGCAGGGACAGCGCCATCTGCCGCAACTGGTAGTCGAACAGGCGACTGGCCTCCTCGTGCGTCGTGTAGTAGGTGGCGGTGCTGGCGCCGATGCCGACCAGGAGCAGAGCGGACAACAGCGCAATAAGCAGATGATGGCGAATCGACATGCCCGGATCTACATCCTCATCCTAATTTCATCCGAATTTCATCCTGTTTTCATCCTGATTTCATCCTGTTGTCATCCTGTTTGTTACTTGCGCGGCCGTGCCGGCCGAGACCGCGCGTCGGGCTCCGCCGTTGCCACCGCGCTACCGCCATCGCCGCCCAGGATGTAGCCCACGCCGCGCACCGTGCGTATCGCGCCCTCGCCGAGCTTGCGGCGCAGGTTGTGGATGTGCACCTCCACCGAATTGCTGGACACTTCCTCGCCCCAGCCGTAAAGCCGTTCTTCGAGCTGCGACCGCGACAGCGTCGCGCCGGGACGTTCCAGCAGCGCCTGCAGCAGCGCGAACTCGCGCGCCGACACCGGCACCGGTTTGTCGTTGCGACTGACCTGGTGCGTGGCCGGGTTCAGCTTCAGGCCGGCATGGCTCAACACCGGATCGGCGCGCCCGGCGTGGCGGCGCAGCACGGCGCGAATGCGCGCGCCCAGTTCATCGAGGTCGAACGGCTTCACCAGGTAGTCGTCGGCGCCCGCGTCCAGTCCCTTGACGCGCTCGGCAATGGCGTCGCGTGCGGTGAGGATGACCACCGGCATGCTGAGCCGCCGCGCGCGGATGTGGCGCAGCACCTCGATACCGTCCTTGCGCGGCAGGCCGAGGTCGAGCAGCACCAGCGCATACGGTTCGCTCGCCACGGCCAGGTCGGCTGCCGCGCCGTCCTGCACCCAGTCGACGACGTAGCCGTCCTGGCGCAGGCCTTTGCGGATGCTCTCGCCTATCATCGGATCGTCTTCCACCAGCAGCACCCGCATCCCGGCCCGCTCCCCGCCCGTTGCTAGCGCGAAGCTTACGCAAGATCGACGGGGATATATACCTTGGCGTCCGCGCGCTGGATCAGGAGGGCCACATGCTTGCCCGACTTCTTGATCAGCGATTGCAACTGCTCCGGACTCGCCACCTGCTGATTATTCACGGCGAGGATGACGTCACCCGGCTGCACTCCGGCCCGCGCCGCCGCGCCACCCGCCTGCTCCACCAGCACGCCGCCCGGCGCATTCAGCTGCCGCTGCTCATCCGCGTTGAGTCCGCGCACCGCGACACCGAGCCGGCCGGTGCTGGCAGGATCCAGCGCCGCCGACGCCAGCTTCTGCGCCGGCAACTCGCCTACCGTGACTTTCAGCGAGGTTTCGCCGCCGTCGCGCCACACCCGCAAATCCGCCGCCTGCCCGGGCTTGATGTTCGCCACCACCTGCGGCAGGTCGCTGGAGGAATCGATCTCCTTCCCGGCGAAGCCGATGATCACGTCGCCGGCTTTCACGCCGCCGCGTGCCGCGGGACCGCCCGGCTCCACCGCGCTGACCAGCGCGCCCATGGGCTTTTTCATGCCGAACGATTGCGCGAGGTCCTGATTGACCTCCTGCACCACGACGCCGATGCGACCGCGCGTCACCTTGCCCGACTGCAGCAACTGGTCCTTGACGTTCATCGCCACATCGATCGGGATGGCGAACGACAGGCCCATGTAGCCGCCGGTTTCGCTGTAGATCTGCGAGTTGATGCCGATCACGTTGCCGCTCAGGTCGAACAGCGGCCCGCCGGAATTGCCCGGATTGATCGCGACATCGGTCTGGATGAAGGGCACGTAGCTGCCGTCGGGCAGGGAGCGCGATTTCGCCGACACGATGCCGGCGGTGACCGAATTCTCGAAGCCGAACGGCGAACCCACCGCCACCACCCACTGGCCCACCCGCACTTTCGATGCGTCGCCGAGTTTCACGTAGGGCAGTCCGCTCGCCTCGATCTTGAGCAAGGCCACGTCGCTACGCGCGTCCTGGCCGATGACTTTGGCGCTGAACTCGCGCCGGTCGGTGAGTTTCACGTTCACCTGCTCTGCGCCCTTGACGACGTGGGCGTTGGTGAGCACGTAACCGTCCGCGCTGACGATGAAACCCGAGCCCACGCCGCGAACCGGCCCGCGATTCTGATTGGGCCCCTGGAAGCGCCGGAAGAATTCACGCAGCGAATCCTGCTCGTCCGTGCCCGGCGCCTGCGCATCGGCAGACCCGTTGGCAGACCCGGCCTTGGTGACGTTGATATTCACGACCGCGGGCCCGACCTGGGCTACCAGCGTGCTGAAGTCCGGCAGCGCGATGCCCTGCGTGGCCGGGACGACCCCCTGCGCGGCAGCGGACGGTAGCGAGGCCTGCGCCACGGACTTGTCGGACGCAGCGGCAGCCTGCACATTGAAGCCGCTCATGTTGTATCCGGCAACCGCCGCCGGCAGCAACGCTGCGAGTACCGCGAGGGTGATAAGTTTCCGTTTCATGATTTGCACTCCTGTGCAGTGATGAGATGGCGTGATAATAGGAGCGGATGCTTAAGGGAAACTTAAGGGCGGCCCGGTGGGAAGAGCAGGGGCCCCGCCAAAGGCGGGGATGCGACCCCACCGGGCCGCCGGCCCGCAAAGCGGGCCTTTGCGAATCCCACTGCGCATCAACGAAGGACGCCCTGGTTCCGAACCTCACGAGACCCACCCAACCCATGACCCGCAAACCCAAAATAGGCATAGTCGGCGCCGGCCTCGGCGGCCTGGTCGCGGCCAACGCGCTGCTCAGGCGCGGCTATGACATCGACGTGTTCGAGCAGGCGCCGCAACTCGGCGAGTTCGGCGCGGGGATACAGGTCAGTCCCAACACCGTGAAGGTGCTGCGCGCGCTCGGTCTGGAGGCGGAATTGCTCAAGGTCGCGCACGAGCCGCATTTCTTTCTCGGCCGCGACTGGCAATCGGGCCGGCAGGTGTATCGCTCGCCGATCAAGGACGTGTTTCCGGCGCGCTACGGCGCCGGCTACTACCACGTGCATCGCGCCGACCTGCACCGCGTGCTGGGCGGCGGGCTGCCCGAAGAGAAAGTCCACCTCAGCGCGCGCTGCGTGGAACTTATCAACGGCAAGGATGCGATGGGCCTGCGCTTCGCGGATGGGCGGCAGGAAGAATACGACGCGGTAATCGGCGCCGACGGCATTCGTTCGGTGGTGCGCGAGGCGCTGTTCGGGTCGCAGCAACCGCAGTTCACCGGCTGCATGTGCTGGCGCGCGCTGGTCGACGCGGAGAAACTGCACCCCGGCGTGGTGCTGCCGGCCATCACGGTGTGGCTGGGCCCGTCGGCGCACGTCGTGCACTACTACGTGCGCGGCCGAAAGCTCGTCAACTTCGTCGCGGTGTTCGAGACCGACCAGTGGGTGGAGGAATCGTGGAACCTGCCCAGTTCGCGCGAAGAACTGCTGGCCGCGTATCGCGGCTGGCACCCGGACCTGCTCGCCTTGTTCGGCCAGGCGGAACAGATCTACAAGTGGGGACTGTTCGATCGCGATCCGCTGCCGCGCTGGAGCGTGGGGCGCGCAACCATCCTCGGCGACGCCGCGCACCCGATGCTGCCGTTCTTCGCGCAGGGCGCGGGGCAGGCCATCGAAGACGGTTATGTGGTCGCCGCGTCGCTCGCGGCATTGCCGGAGGACATCCCGGCCGCCTTGCAGCACTACGAAGCGCTGCGGCGCGAGCGCACGACGCGGGTGCAACTCGGCTCGCGCGAGCGGCGCCATGCGCTGCATCTGCGATCGCCCTGGGCGCGCTTCAAACGAAATCTCGCGTACAAATGGCAGGAGTGGCGCGATCCGGTGGCCAACTCCTACAAGGCGGGCTGGATCTACGAGCTGGATGTGACGGACGAGGCGGCGGGCCAAGCCGCAGTGGCGCGGCCGGCCCAGACTGCGGTCAGTAGGTCATAGCGCTATCGGATCGAATGCAGGTTGGTAAATCAGGAGCCGAATGAACAAACGCCGCAATCTGCTCATGGCATTGGCCGGCGCTGCGCTCGCAGCGCCGCTGGTGGCCATTGCGCAACAGCCGGGCAAGGGTTGGAGCTGCGCGAATGTCCGCTGAATGTCCGCTGAATGTCCGCTGAATGTCCGTTGCGGGGCCGGCGCATCCAGATCCTGCGAGTGCCGAAGTAATAACTGCGGCCCGATGCGCGCGATAGCGCTGCTCGACGACCCAGCCGTGATGCGGCGCTTCCTTGAGCACCCCGGAGGCTGGACGCCCGAACCCGCCGAGCGCGGCCTGTCCGCGACGCCCAACCGGCCGCGAAAAGCGGTCATCTCCATCACTTGCCACCCGGTCCCCGTCATCGCGTCGCGCAGTGCGATAAAGCGCGGATTCTCCGGGATGGCGCCGATGCTCTCGAGCCGCATGGAAAATACCGCACGATGTTCCTGCAATACGCCCTACGCTACGCCCTTATTTGCCCACTTTTCGAGTACTGTCGCGATTTCGGCAATGCGGTATGGCTTGGACACATAATCATCCATGCCACTCTCAATGCACCGTTCGCGTTCACCCGCTGTCACATTTGCGGTTACGGCAACAATGGGTATGCGCACGCTGCGATTCTTTGATTCAATGCTTCGAATCGCCGCGGCCGCTTCCTTCCCGTCCATATCGGGCATTTGGATATCCATGAACACAATGTCAATCTCTCCCTTTTCATAATGCGCGACGGCTTCAATGCCGTTTGCCGCTGCCTGTATCTTGCAACCCAGCTGCGCCAATATTGTTCTCAGGAGAAACAGGTTCAATTCATTGTCCTCGGCAATCAGCGCGCGAGTACCGAACGTTCTCCGCGCGCTCGAGACAACAGGGGCCAGGGGCATCGCTGGCGGCGGCAACGCCCCGGCAACGGCGGATGGACTTTGCGCCGCTGCGGAGGCAATCGGGAGCACCGGCAGTGTCACGCGGAACGTGGAACCCTTGCCGGGCGCTGATACCAACGACACTTCGCCCGCCATCATGTTGACGATTTGCCTGGCGATCGACAGCCCGAGTCCGGTGCCGCCGTAGCGCCGCGTCGAGGAATTGTCAGCCTGGGTAAACGGTTCAAAAATCCGTTCAATGGCATCCGCCGAGATGCCAATGCCGCTGTCCTGCACTTCGATCAACAGGCGATTCCCGCCTTCGCAGCGGACTCGCACGCAAATCGCGCCCTGCTCGGTGAACTTCACTGCATTGCTCGCCAGATTACCCAGCACCTGGCGCAGTCGCACCGGGTCTCCGCGCACCTGGAGCGGCACATCCGCCGCGATCTCCGCGGTCATTTGAACCTTCTTGGCCGTCGCGCGCGGCGCATACAGCTCGACAGTATCGCGGGCGACTTCCCCAGGACTAAATGGCACGCATTCGATGTCCAGCTTCCCCGACTGCATCTTGGAGAAATCCAGAATATCGTTCACGATATCCAGCAAAGCCATGCCGGAGCGTTCGATGATGTTGTAGCGTTCGCCCTGCTTTGAATCATGCGGGTTGACCTTGAGAATTTCCAGCATGCCCAGAATACCGTTCATGGGCGTGCGGATTTCGTGGCTCATGTTGGCGAGGAAATTCGACTTCGCCTGATTCGCCGCCTCCGCGTTCAGACGTGCAATTTCCAGTGCCGCATGCTCGGCCTGCAGATCGGCCAGGTAGCGGCGCTGCAAGGCTTCGCTGTCCGTCAACTCGCCGATCCTGCGCTTGATCTCGGCAGCCATGTGGCGAAAATCCTCGGTCAGGGCGCCGATCTCATCGCCCCCCCCCGACTCCAGCACAATGTTGAATTGGCCGGCGCGAATTTGGCGGCTGGCCTCGGCCAGTTGCTGGAGCGGACGGGTCAGCAGGTATGCAACCGCTGCAAGCACCAGTGAAGAAACCAACAGTATCCCCAGCCCAACCAGCACGGTTCGCGTGAGCAGCCGGTCGCGCGTCTCCTCGATAAATGCGCCTGACAACCCATAGTGGACTTTGCCCAGAACCTGGCCTTCCAGGGCAAGCGGTGTACTGAAATCGAAACGCACGCCGCCGTCTTCGCCGCGCACCGGTTGTGGTAACGAGGTGTCGGGTTTGGGCTTGCCCGCCGGCCATCCATCCTGACCCACCGCCCGGTCAGCCGTATCACAGACAATGATGTATGCGACGCCTTGTTTTCCGCGGCTCTCGTGAGCAATGGCCTGGATTGACGCATAGTCGCGTTGCGCCATGGGCGTCGAAAATGCGGCATTGAACAGGGGCGCATCCTGCTCCGCGCGCAGCCGTAACTCGGTACGCAAATAGCCGTCGATGAGGTCGGCACCGTTCCAGGTGAGCAGAACGATGGCCAAGACCTGTATGACGATACCGGCCGCGACCAGCTTGCCGCGAAACCTCAGGCGATTCCACATGTGGCTACTTTTCTGGTGCCAGCCCTGCCCGTGTTTGCGCAACGAAGGCATCCAGCGCGCCGAGTTCCGCCGCCGTCACTTCGCGGATGTTCGCAACGCCTGCGAGCGCGGTAAAACTCTTGCCATCTTCAGATTTGGGAAAACCCAGAATAAGTGACTTCAGTTGTTGCCGCTCCGCGTTGCCCAGCCGGGGGTTGGCCATCGCCAGGAACCCGGGCATTTTGGCGAATTCGGTGACGATTTTCAGGGTGCTTCGCGTGGCTTCGCCGATTTGGCGGAACTCGCCCATGCTCATCATGGCCAGCGGCGATTCGCCGGATCGGATCATTGTGCCCAGGCTGTCGTCATTGCCGGCCAGCACTACCTTGAAGTCGCGTCCATCCTGCATCCCCTGTTCGCGCAGCCACTGCAGGCCGCGCAGCGCCAGCAGGGATTGCGGATTGGCCAGTGCGAGCGATTTTCCCTTCAGCTGTCCAACCGATATGTTGGGATTGTCGGCCGCGGCGACGAGCAAGGCGGGGATCGGCGGTTCGTAAATTGCCAACGGTTCCCATTTTCCGTCCAGTTGCGCAACACGCCCGAGGTTGGGGGCAGTGACCACCATCTGGTAATCGCCGCGCAAGGTGGCGGCACTGAACGCGCGGAAATCCGTGGCTGTCGCGATTTCCACTTTGCGCTTCAATTCGCGCGCGAAATAGGCCTGCATTGGCTGGTAGTTCCGCAGTATTACGCGCGCACTGACGTTGGGCAGTACGCCGATGGTATACGTCTCGTTTGCGGTCTGTGCGGTTGCCGGGGTCGCGATCGTCAGAATGGCTGCGAAGAAGGCGAGGTGCAATATCCTGAATCGGCTGGAATCGGAATACATGGCCAATACTCCTGCAAGTGAAGTGTTGTGACTGCGGCAAGGTTTAGGGGGTAACGGAACAGACGATGCCTCGAAACGGCCCGGTTGCGCCCGCCATTTCTTAATGCTTGATCCCGGCTGGCCTTGCGAAATTCTCGACCGTTCCCGACAAATGATAGCGCATTGCGTGACTGCTCTTGATCTGTCTCAAACAGGGATGTTTGGCTTCGCATTGCCTGGCGCTCGGACCCGGCCCCAAGATTGATGTTGCTGCTATGTCCGCAGGCGTGTGACCAGACCGTTGCGCTAAATAATGGAGGCGGGGAACGCGAACCGCCCGAAACAGCTTGTCGCTGCACTTTTCATACATGTCTCCGCCCAACAGGATGCATGCCTGCACTGCGCAATCGGGCTCACGCGACAGGCAAACCGGATTACCATCCGGGAGAGTCGGATCCGATTACCTGACGGCACCCTCTGCTGTGCCAACCTGAACGCGCGAAATGTGGGTACGGGCTCGCGATGGCGGCAGCGAGATGGCGACAGTCGTGTCACGGACCACGCCCACGATTTTTCTTTCAACCCATTTTCCAGGACCATGACTCACGCCATGTCCAGACTATTCAGCCGGAATTTCGCTGCAATCCACGTCACATTCCTCGTCGCATTTCTCACCGCATCCCTCACCGCATCCATCTCTATTGCCCCCGGACTATCGTTTGCGCAGGACTACCCTGCCAGGCCCGTGCGGATCGTGCTGGGCTTCCCGGCAGGCGGCTCAGTGGACATCGCTGCGCGCGTGATTGGTCAGAAGTTGAGCGAGCAGTTCGGGCAGGCTTTTGTTGTTGAAAATCGCCCTGGTGCGATCGGCACCCTGGCCATGAATGCGGTGGCCACGCTGCCCGCCGATGGCTATACGATCCTCCTCGGCACAAACCCGCAGGTTCGCTCGGGCATGGATGCGCAGAGCGATCCCTATCGTGCGTTCGATCCGATTGCACTATGCACGGTCATCCCGATGGCGCTGCTGGCCCATCCCGGGTTCCCGGCAAGCAGTCCGCGTGAACTCGCCGAAGTCGCGCGCAAAGCTTCGGAGCCGATAGGGTATGCCACCCCCGGGCGGGGTTCGCCAATGGAACTCGCCATGGAAACGCTGAAGGCGCGCGCGGGCCTGAAATTGCTGCACGTGCCCTATAACGGCGGCCCCCCCGCGGTGAACGGCACGGTAGCCGGTCAGGTGCCGCTCATCGCCGTGGGGTTACCCACCGCCCTCGGTCAGGTGCGGGCAGGCCGGCTCAAGCCGATTGCGGTGCTCCAGGAAACCCGGACCGAACTGTTGCCCGGCACGCCTACGATACGCGAGGCCCTGGACATGGAAGGCATGGATTTCCTTGTCTGGCTGGGGTTCTATGCGCCGGCCAGGACGCCGCCGCCTGTCCTGAAGCGACTGGAGTCCGAGATCGAAAAGGCGCTCGCCGATCCCCAGGTTCGCTCGAGACTCACCGGCGCCGCGCTGGATGTGCGTTTTGAACCCGGGGCCAGACTCGCGGAGCTCGTTCGAAAGCAGTTCCTGCTTACACTGGATGCGATGAAGCGGTACAAAACCGGCGATGAATGACCCCAAGGCAGTGCTCGTCATCGAGCCAACCGACAATGTCGCGACCAGCCTGGTTCCTTTGAGCGCTGGTGAAGAAGTGACGGCGGTGTGCGGCGAATTGCGCATTGCCGTGAAGATACGCACCGATATTCCGTTCGGGCACAAGCTTGCGCTCGCCGATATTGCAAAGGGTGGCGACGTGCGCAAGTACGGCGCGGTGGTCGCGCGTGCGACAACTGCCATCGCCCGCGGCGAGCATGTTCATGTGCATAACGTGGAAAGCAATCGCGGACGCGGGGATATCGAATGACGGATCATTTCCTCGGATTCCTGCGGCCGGACGGGCGATTCGGTGTGCGCAACTTCGTGGCCGTCATCGCGGTGATGGATAACGTCAATCCGGTCGCCCGCAGAATCGCCGCACGTGTTTCAGGCGCCATGCCGATTTGCGTGGCCTTTGGCCGCGGCATGGTGGCTGAGGACCGCGACCGGCATGACCACGTACTCATCCAATATGGAAAGCATCCGAACGTGGCCTCGACATTGGTGGTGGGGCTGGAGCCGGTCACGGCCGAGCGCTACGCCAGGGAGATCGCCGCCGCGGGAAAACCGGTGGCATGGATCGCGGTCCAGTCCCTGGGCGGCACGGCGAAAGCGGTGGAGCGCGGCGTGGAAATCGTGCGGGAGATGGCGTTGCAGGCGGCCGGAATGGTGCGCGTGGCTGCGCCGGTGGCGTCGCTGACGGTCGGTCTCGAGTGCGGCGCTTCGGATGCAACCTCGGGCCTCACCGCGAATACGGCGCTGGGAAGAGTGGCGGACTGGATCGTGTCGGCGGGGGGCACCGCCATCCTGTCGGAAACCGAGGAGATCATCGGCGCCGAACACCTGCTGGCAGAGCGCGCGGCTTCCCCTGCGGTGGCCGCCAGGCTGCTGGCGGCGGTCGCGAACGCGGAAGCACTGGCGCGGTTTCAGGGCGTGCAACTCGTCCCGCTGGGGGAAGACAACATGTCCGGCGGCCTTTCCACGATGGAAGAGAAGTCGATGGGCGCCGTCCGAAAAGGGGGTACCAGCCCGCTTCGCGAAGTGATCGGCTACGGAGAGGCGCCGGGCGAAAGGGGGCTGGTGTTCATGGATGCACCGGCTCCCGGGGTCGAGAACATTGCCGCTCTCGCCGCTTCGGGCGCGCAGATTATTCTTTTCTCGACGGGCGTCGGCAATCCCGTCGGGCATCCGCTGGTTCCGACGATCAAGCTGACGGGAAATCCCCATACCGCTGAAAGTTTTGCGGACAACATTGATGTGGACGTGAGCGGGATCGTGCGGGGCAAGTACGGACTTGACGACGCCGCCTCGTTCATCAGGGCGGCGTTGGCCGACACCGCATCCGGCGCGCTGACAAAATCCGAGCGTCTTGGCGACGTCGAAATATCGATCTCGCGCGTCGACGTGGGCTTCCTTCGCCACCGCGCTCTCGGGGAAGCGTCCTGACACCCGTGGCGGCGCGCTATTCGGTTGCCGCCCTCACAACCTGGGTCCGGCAATTGCTCGAATCCGCCGGGGTGCCGTTTGAACACGCGCAAGACGTGGCGCGCCTCGTCATGCGCACCGAGTCCAGAGGGTTCGTGACCCACGGCATCACTCGCATCCCCACCTACATCGACAAACTTCAATCGGGCGAATACAACCCGCGACCGAAGATGTCATTCGATGCAAAGCAGGGTGTGTTGCGCATGGATGCCGACGGCGCGCTCGGGCAGTTGGCTGCTTTGCGGGCGATCGAGACGTGCATCGAGATGGCCGGGGATACGCCCAGCACGCTCTGCTTCGCCCGCAACCTCGGGCATCTCGGCGCGGTCGGCCTATACCCGCTGCTCGCGGCCGAGCGGGGTTTGTTCGCACTGACGATACAGCGCACGGCGCCACTGCTCGCGCTCCCCGGCTGCGAAGGACCGCTGGTCGGGCACAACCCGATCGCCTTTGCATCGCCGGTACCGAATGGCGATCCGATAGTTTTCGACATGTCGTGCAGTGTCGCCGCGCGCGGACACATCCTGCTTGCCGCCGAGCGCAATGAACCCATCCCGGCGGGTTGGGCGCTGGATTCGCACGGAGAGCCGACCACCGATGCGCATGCCGCTTGCGATGGAATGCTGCTGCCGGCGGGCGACTACAAGGGGCTGGGGATCGCTTTGCTCGGAGAAACGCTCGCGGGTTGCCTCGCAGCCTCGCTCGAAGACCGGCCAAAATTGCGCGAAGCCGTGCGAGGGCCGGGCGCGCCCGGCGGAGGCACTGCGTTTTTTTGGGTGCTCAATCCCGCCCTGGCAAGTGATCTGTCGACCTTCGACACGCTTGTGGGAGATTGGACCTCGAACTTTCTCCAGAACGCAGGCGGTGTGGCGCGAATGCCGGGTTGGCGCGCAGCCCATGCCGAACGCAATGCACGACAATCCGGCATCGAGATCCTGGAGGGTGAATCGCGCCGACTGCGCGCAGTCGGCGAACGCAATGGCATACCCTGGCCGCAACCGCAGGAACGCTGAGTTTGCAATTGTGCAATTGGGGAATGCAATGAGACTGCCGGATGTCGTTGCGACTCCGGAAGATCTTCCCGCGGCACACCTCGTCAAAAGGCAGGTCGGCGCCACGGTACCGGGCGTGCCCGGTAATCGCCGAACAACGCGCCGCCGGAAAACTGCAGCGCTTCTCCCGATCACCTCGTCGGCGCGCAGCAGCACCGTCTGCGGGATGGCGATGCCGAGAGCCTTCGCGGTCTTCATGTTGATGGTGAGGTAGTAGCGGTTGGGTTGCTGCACCGGCAGATCTGCGGGCTTCGCGCCCTTGATGATCCTGACGGCGTAATCGGCCACGATTCGGTTGATTTCGCCGCCATCGGCGCCGTAGGACATCAACCCGCCTACATGGACATTAAAGCCGCGCTCGTACATCGCGGGAATCCGCTGGGTCTGCACGCGGGTCCAGCGGGGCTCATTGATGACGTCTCTGCCTTCGGCGTAACCGAGCGATTGCAGCGCATTGCGCAATGGGGGCGGGACCTTCCCGTCCGGCGTGGAAACGGGCGCGAGGTATCCGATGCGCCAGACCTTTGCCCTGCTGCTGGGCCAATCCGCCGCGCGGCGCCGCGCCCAGCGCCAGCAGTCGCAGTACCGCGTCGCGTCTGTTCATCGGGTCGCTTCCACCTGCCGGGTAAGGAGGGGAACGTAACAGCAGGCACCACGCTGATCAATCGCGATGACAGGCGGACAGTGGGGCTGAATGCGGGGGCTTGCGCTGAATCGAATCCGGTAGTACTGTATGGATACACAGTCTTTTCAACTCCATTGATTTCAGGTGTCCACATGCAGACTTCTATCTTCCCGCAGATTTCCCTCTCCTCAGCGTCATTTCGGCCGCATCGCTTCATCGCCATCGCGCCGCAGGCCGACGCGAACTGCGCGGCGCTGCTGGAGCGCAGCGCCGGCGCACTGCGCCAGGCGGGCTACAACCGGCGCGACACGGCCGGCTCGCTGCACTGGATAGAGCGCTTCATCGAGTTCCACGGAGGACGCGAACCGGGCGGACTCGACGAAGCGGATCTGGCGGCATTCCTCCAGCACCTGAGCCGGGAGCGCAAGGTCGCGGCGGCAACCTACAACCAGGCGCTGGCCGCTATCGTGTTCCTGTACAGGCAGGTGCTGGGCCGCAACCCGGCTGCGCTTGCGCAGTTCCACCCGCAACGCGCCATGTATGCCGTGCCCTTGCTCGCGGAAATGGGACCGGGATGGTGGGGGTGGTCCGGAGGGCGGAGCGGGAGCCCCGCCAAAGGCGGAGCGGCGAGCGACGTGGGGTAGCGACCCGCCTGAGGCGGGATGCGACCGGCTAGCGCTGCCCGTTGCCCATAAATACCGCTGGACATTTTTGCGCGCCGCGTTTATCGTGGTGCGGTGGAAAGCCAGAATCAGATCAAACGCACCCTGTCCAAGCAGGGCTCGATAGAGATTATCCGCCGACTTTTGAGTCATGA
>SHXF01000040.1 GCA_009693435.1 Betaproteobacteria bacterium
AGAATGTGCTCGACCAAAATTTGAAAATTTACCTCAGAGAACCGTGAATCCAGTGATGCCTGAAATTAAATCCAAAAAAATAGTCGTGCCCGGCCAATTTAGGCTGGCCGTTTTATTAAAAACAGGGGTTTTCTGACGAGCACTAAGTACAGGGTGCCCGCGGGTTCGAGGAAAAATTGCAGTACCGCACCTGGATTGTTATGATTACCTCAACCATATCAATTGGGGTAACCAGCATGATCCGCGAAGCCACAGCAATGACAGTCCGGCAAAACCTTGGCGAACTGCTCAACGAGGTTCAGTACCGGCATGGAAAAGTGCTGATCACCAAGGCCGGAAAGCCCGTGGCCGCGCTGGTCGATATCGCCATGTTTACCCGCCTGCGCAAGCTGGATGAAGAGTTCAACCGGATGCGCGGCGAGCTTGCGCAGGCGTTTGCGGGCATGAACGAAAAGGCGGTCGAGGCTCTCGTCGACGAGGCGGTGAAGGACGTGCGCGCGCGGCGCAGGAAGAAGTGAAGGTCGTCCTCGACACAAACGTCCTGATCTCGGGGTTGATGTTCCCCGAGGGAATACCCGGCCGCATCATCGCGGCGTGGGTCGAGGCGCGGTTCGAGGTGGCGCTCTCCCTCTATCAGCTGGCCGAGATCGGCAGGGTTCTGGAATATCCGAAAATCCGCCGCAAGCTTGGATGGGACGATCAGCGCATAGAGGAGTTCATCAAGCAGCTTTACGTCCGCGCCGAGGTGATCGAACTCGGTTCGGTATCAGTAGCAGTCCCGAGAGATCCGGACGATGCGTCTATTCTCGCGACTCTTGCTGCCGCCAAAGCCGATGTTCTGGTGACCGGAGACGGCGATTTGCTCGCTCTAAGAGACAGGCATCCGATCGAGACGCCCGCAGATTTTGTCCGCCGCCTGTGAGTTGACAGCGAAAGTGGGAGATTTGTCGACTCCGAGGTCAATCTGTTTATGGCTGAGGGACTGTCTTCCCGGAATCAGTAACCGATCTGCTCCGACGCAGCCGCCCGGCTCCGCTATGAAAGCGGGCGCTCGGCGAATTGCCTGCACCCGGTCTCGCGCGTCAGCAAAAGACACGCCCGCGCAACCGCGAGCCATAGCAGCATCGGTGACAAACCCGCACGGTAGGCGTTGAAGTCGTAGACACGCACGCCGCCCGCGGTCGCGCCGCTCCACATAGGATCAAGAACCAGCGTAATCGGCAGTTGCATGATCGGCGCGGAAATTGTGGACAGATCACGGTGTCCATCGACAACGGAAATTTCCGGGTTTGTTCCCGATTTGCTCACCCGGTAACGCGCAGAACAGGATGCACGTTGCGGCCAAGAATCAGGAAGGTCGCATCAAACTCGCCTTCTAAATGGTCCACGCCATTTCGAACCGACCGGCATTACACGCGGCTGACCGCAGGCGCTATCTGCTCTGGTGGTTATGCCCCGTGGCGTGGAACCAGCGGCAAACCGCTGTCATCGGTCCCGCACTCGGAACGGGGAGGTGAACGTCCTATCCTTTTCGATTTCGATCGCGACCGCGTTGATGATCGATCGAAACCGCATGTCCCAGGCTCATGCCTCGATGGAAATGCGCCCCCGATCACGTACATACCCTATTGGACGAGACTGACAATGGCCGCGAATGTCATGTAAGCTAGGATCAGGGAATGTTGTTGCTGTCTGTGCATGCAGGGAGACCGACGTCATGACTACGCCAGCTCAAACTCTGAAGCCGAATGGACGCTCGGTGCCAAAGAGCTCTCCGGAAAAGCCCGCAAAACGCATTCGGACCGCCCGCGGGCGGCATCCGCGGTCGCTCTCCGACCCGAACATGGAGAAAATTCTCTCCATGGTTGTCGCATTGTCCGCCGAGGTGTCGGCGTTGCGCGACCGTCTCGATTCCCACGAACGCCTGGCCGGGGCGAAAGGGATCTTCTCAGGCCAGGACGTGGACCGCTACCACCCCGATGATGCTGTCGAGTCCGAGCGACAGCAATGGCGTCAGCGCTACCTGAAGCGCGTGTTCCGCATGGTCACGGCGGAACTGGACGAGATCGAGCGCAAGGAATCCGAAGCGAGCTACATGAGTCTCGTCAAGGAAGTCGAAGAACACCCCTGAGCAAACACCGGGATCAACCGAGGAGAGCGGACTATGATTAGCCAGCAGCATCACACGATGCTTCCGTCAACCAGCCATGACGAAGCAGCACTGCAGAACTTTGTGATGGACTACAAGCGCTTTCTCAAGAGCGACGTGCTGCCGGGCCGCAAGCCTGTCTACAAGGCCAGGGTCGAGCCGGGCTTCCGCAAGAAGAACGGCCGCAGCCCGGAGAATGAACGGGAAATATGGCCGCTGATGCAGGAGGAACCCTATTGGCAGATGTGGAGCGCTTTGCAGGTCACGGCACAGGAGATGGAATGGGACGTGGTCGGCGAGCGTATCGAGCGTGAGTTGCCGGAGCTGATCGAGCGCGCGAAGGCCTTTGGGACATCGCCCACGAGAAAAGGATCACTAAAGCTGGACCCAGCTCTGGTTCCGCCCCGTTATGCTGCGGCAATCGATATTCACCGCATGCCGGGCAATTATCATATCGAGCTCGCTGAAGAGGACGTCTTCGCCGGCGTGCTTTACGATGCGGGTCTATTCGTTCACTTCCACGGCGGCTATGGTCCGCTGAACGACGAAACGGGGCGCGTCACGATCCACTATCTGCAGACCAACCATCCGGAATTCAAACCCAGGCGGATCCTGGATCTGGGCGCAGCCATAGGCAACAGCACACTGCCATTCGTGGATGCCTACCCGGGTGCCGAAGTCCATGCCATCGACGTTGCTGCGCCGGTACTGCGCTACGGACATGCGCGCGCCGAGGCGCTGGGCAAGACCGTGCATTTCTCGCAACAGAACGCCGAACACACCAATTTCCCCGACGGCCATTTCGACCTGATCGTGTCGCACATCATGCTGCACGAAACATCGAGCAAGGCGCTGCCGGTCATCTTCAAGGAATGCCATCGGCTGCTGGCGCCCGGCGGTCTGATGCTGCACACCGAACCGCCGTTCTTCCACAAACATAACCCGGATCCGTTCGACCGCTTCACCAATGACTGGAACACCTATTATCTGAACGAACCATTCTGGGGTCCGTTGCAGAAGCATGATCTGCCCGAGATCGCGGTCGCGGCGGGGTTCGGGCGTGACAAGGCCTTCGATACGCTCACGCCGAGTCCGTCGCCCGTGGGTTTCGCCCACGTCGGGCATCGCAGCCAGTGGTACGTCTGCGGCGCGTGGCGATAACGCAGTGCGACGGATGAAGCCGGCAGGCGCGGCCTCGTCCTCGCATTCGGCGGACTGATCGCTTCAAGGGTGTCGCTCATCGTCGAGCAGCACGACTGACCGCTCTATCGGCCACGACAAAGTGACCGTTTCGCCTATGCCCGGGACCTCGCCAGCAAGGCGCACATTCTCGGTCTGCATCAAGATCAGTTCCGCACCGCCTGGCAATGTGGCAACGTATTGGCTCGTGCCGCCGGCGAAGATTTCCCGGGTAACACGGGCTTGCACCGCATTCATGTTCGGCAATGGGCCCGCGCCCGCACGGCCAAACGTGATGACTTCGGGTCTGATCGCGATCTCGACACGGTCGCCAATATCGCAGCGGCGCAGCGGCACCGCCTTCACAAGGGAGTTGCTGTCGACCTTCACCGTGACCTCGCTCGGGTCGCTGTCGACCACCTCACCGGTGAGATAGTTCGTCTGCCCGATGAAGCTTGCGACGAAGCGGGAGCGGGGCATGCGATAGACCTCCTTCGGCGACCCGATCTGGTCGATCCGGCCGTCCCGCATCACCGCAACCCGGTCAGCGATGGTCAGGGCTTCTTCCTGATCATGCGTGACTATGATGGTCGTGATGCCGACCGCCTTCAACAGCGAGCGGAGCTCGACTCTCATGGAGTCGCGCAACTGGCGATCGAGCGCCGACAAAGGCTCATCCAGGAGGAGGACCGAGGGCCGCACCACCAGTGTTCTGGCGAGTGCAGCGCGTTGCTGCTGCCCGCCGGAGAGCTGGTCCGGGTATGCGTTCGCGTAATTTCCGATGCGCAGCAGATCGAGCGTCTGCTGCGCACGCTCGACCCGTTGCACGACGGGAACGCCTTGGCGCTTCAGCCCGAACATGACGTTCTCAAGCACATTCATATGCGGGAACAGCGCGTAGTTCTGAAACACCATGCCGACATTGCGGCGGTATGGCGCCACGCCGTTCATCACTCTGTCGCCAAACAGAACGTCGCCACTAAGGGGGGGTTGCAGGCCCGAAATCACCTTCAGGGACGTGGTCTTGCCGCATCCGCTCGGGCCGAGCAGCGCCAGAAGCTCGCCCGGCTCGACCGTAAAGGAAATGGCGTCCAGGACTCGCACGTTTCCGTAGCGAACGGTCACGCCTCGTAACGAGATGGGGATGGCGGCGCTGCCGGGCTCGCTCATCGCGTCACCCGTTCTATGCCGACCCAACGATCGGTGAGCCACACCAGCATGGCTGCGCCGAGAATGATGAGCGTTGACAGCGACGCGATTGCGGGATCCTGCTCGGTGCGGATGTATTGATAGATCGCCAGCGGCAGCGTGTAGCGATCCGTGCTGAGAAAATAGGTCGCCGTGAAGTTATGGAGCGACATCACCATCGCGAAGATCAACGCCGCCATCAGCCCCTTATAGATCGAAGGGACTGTTACGAGCACAAAAGCGGTGATCGGATGCGCGCCCAGGAGCTGTGCTGCATTCTCTATATTGGGGTCTGAGCGTTGCAGGCTCGCGGTAATGACCCGCGACATGTAGGGCAGGATCACCAGGCAATGCAGCAGCGTCAGGTTGATCCAGTTTGGCGACCAGCCGATCGACAGAATCCAGATCAGCAGGCCCAGACCCGTCACCAGCTCCGGAACAACGAGTGGCGCCATGATGAAGGCGCTGATCGCCGCCCGGCCCATGAACCTGTATCGCACAATCGCGTAGGACGATGCTGTGGCGACGATAGTCGTGATGAAGGCGCTCACCAACGCAAGGAACAAGCTATACCCGAGGCCCTGCCTGAACATGTCGACTGTAAAGACCTTTTCGTACCAGCGAAGCGAGAATCCGCTGGGTGGAAAGTGAAAGCTGGGAGCCGCATTGAAGGACTGGATGGTGATGACGAGAAGCGGAAACGCGAGCAACCCGATCACGGTGAAAGTGGCGACGCGTAGCAGCAAATGTCCACCCATCAGGCCACCCCGAAGCGGTGACCATAGCGGTCGAACAGCCAGTTGACCATGGCGAGCAGGACAATTGCCGATAGGAAGACGATTGTCGCGGCGGTTGCGGCGAGCGGAATATTGAACAGGTTGATGCCCTGCTCATAGATGAAGCTCGCTGCCATGCGCACGTAGCCGCCAC
Source organism: Betaproteobacteria bacterium (assembly GCA_009693435.1). The sequence continues at coordinate 5,447 of SHXF01000040.1, forward strand.
CGAGAAGCGCAGGCGTGATGAACGAATTCACCGTCAACAGGAACACGATCACCGAGCCGGCGACAATTCCCGAGGCGGAGAGTGGCAATGTCACGGTTAGAAAGACGATCCGCGGACTCGCTCCCAGCAGTTCGGCAGCCTGGAGTTGGTTGCGGTCGATCTGATCAAGTACGCCGCTGATCGCGAAGATCATGAACGGCAGGCCGCCGGAAATGAGTCCGATCACGACGCCGAGTTCGGAATACATGAAACGCACCGGGGATTCGGTCAACCCGAGCGCCAGCATGGTGCGGTTGAAAATGCCGTTGGTGCCAAGCGCAAGAATCAATCCGAAGAGACGGATCGAGTAGTCGCTGAAGAATATCAGGACCAGTATCAGCATCACCGTGCGTCGCACCTTTGGCGCCGCAGCCTGCATGTAATAGGCAACCGGATATCCCAGGATCACGGAGCCAAGGGTCGCGAGTCCTGCGAGCTTCGCGGACAGCAGAAAGTGGCCATAGTAGCTTGGCGTGGTGAGCACACTGACGTAATTGGCCAGGCCGACGTTGTTGTGGTCGTTATCGAACACGCTGGTGCCCAGCAGTGTCCATAGCGACACCAGCAGCGCCCCGACCAGAATAACTGCGGGTGCGACAAGAACATACGGGACGATATCCCGTATCGCGGGGAGACGCCGTCGTGGCAGCGGGTTCGCCTGTGTACTCAATGCGGCCGGCACATTCGCCAAGAGTCGGACTTCAAGGCCAGCACAGGAGCGCGCGCCTAAGGAATTATCGAGTCTGGATCTCCCGATTCCAGCGCGCTGTCCATGACGGCAGATTCTGCTGCAGCGCGCGCTCGTCGGCAAAGCGCATCTTGGCCATGCCGGGGCTCAGCTTGGCGAGATTCTCCGGTGCCGCCGCATTGATGTTGGCGGGCAGCACGCCGAGCCGTTTGGCGAACTCTTCCTGGGCTTTGCGTCCCATCAGGAAATTGATCAGCTTGACGGCGTTGGCGGTATTCGGCCCCTTGAGCAGGGTGACCACGGTATTGCCGGCCGGCACGAATGGTTCGGGTGCGACGAATATGAATTGCGAGCCGGCTTCGCGCATGGCGAGATAATTCGCCGGTGGAATCAGCAAGGCGACATCGGTCTCGCCGCTCGTCATCAACTTTATAGTATCCGGCGAGCTGACCTGGAAGCTGGCGATATTCGGCTTCAGCTTCTGGGCGAACAGAAAGGCGGGCTCGATATTGTTCTCGTCGCCGCCGTTGATCCAGCTCAGCAAGGCGAGAAACTTGCCGGTGAAGAATGACGGCGGCGGGACGCTGATCTTGTTCTTCAGCCGCGGGTCAAGGATGTCCGACCACTTCTCGATCTTGAACGGGACCTTGTCCTTGTTATAGGCGATGCCGAAGAAATCGATCCACATCGTCACGTAATGATCGCCGACCAGATTGGGCGGCAGTTCTTTTGCATTGGTGAGTTGGTTGCGAGGGATGGGTGCGAGCAGACCCTCGCGCTCTGCGACGAATGTGAGGGGAATCGCCGTGCCCCACAGGTCGGCTTGCAGGTTGTTCTTCTGGGCGCGCAGTTTCGCGAATTCGGCGGCGTTGGATTCCTGATAGCGGATTTCGACCTTGATCCCGGTTTCTTTCTCGAACGGCTCGGCCCAGACCTCCTTCATCACCTGTCCATGTTTGCCGCCCCAGAAGATGAAGACGACTTTCTCTTCCGCCCGCACGACGCCCACGACCAGCCATGATGCCAACACCCCTGCGGCGATCAGGTTTCCGAGGAGCCGCCGCCCGCTTCCGTGACGCGTCTGATGATCCATCGTGCCCCCAATGCCCCCAAGCTCTCCTGCACGCAGCAAGATGGCCGAAAAGCGGATGTTGAAATTATGTATGCATGGTCCGGATCGCATCAATCGTTCAATGAGCCGGCCATCACCGGGTTGTGTCCGTTGTGGAAGAACCTCAATTCTGACTATACCGGAGAATTTTCAATCTCGGTGCAGCGCCAGAAGCTGCAAGAGGATACGAGCACTCCGGCTGCAGACATTGAATCGTGTTTGTTCTGAATTCGAAGAAAAGACGAGAGGGATCGGGGACGAATGGCACTTACTTTACGTTTATGACGGGAACAGACGTAGTTTGGCAGTGAGCGCAGCAAACCCCCCATGACTCGCCCTGGCGCAGCCGCCCGGCTCTGCTATCTGCTACGAAAGCGGGCGTTCGGCGAATTGCCTGCACCCGGTCTCGCGCGTCAGCAAAAGACACACCAGCGCAACCGCGAGCCATAACAGCATCGGCGAGAAGCCCGCACGGTAGGCGTTGAAGTCATAGACACGCACGCCGCCTGCGGTCGCGCCGGTCCACAAATGATCGAGCACCAGCCCCACCAGCGGTTGCATGATCATGCCGCCCAGCACGTTCCCCATGTTGGCGAAACCGACGGTGGTTCCCGCGAGGTGCGCGGCCCGCGTCTCTACCAGCTGATCGTGCTCGGCAAGCGCGACGATGTATCGGCCGATGACCTGGACACATTCTTCACCGCCTTCAAATCGCTCCAGGCGCCCGACGCATCAGCGGCGATGTCCGGCACGTGAGTGCTAAGCCTTGCGCATCGGCCCGCCACCGTGACGCTCATCGATGCCGGCCCAGTCGTCGAAACCGACCGCGGTCACGTATTCCTTGAATGTCGCGCCCTTGCCCGTCATGGCAAAGCGGCCCGAGCGGATATCCTCGAGCACCAGCTGCATGGTCTTGGTGATGTGCATCAGCAGATTGATGCCGTAGGGCAGGACTTTGAAGCCGAGCTGGAAAAACTCCTCGGGTTTGAGCACCGGCGTGACGCCCCCTTCGAGCGGGTTCGCCGATTGCGGGACGTCGAAACTGCGCCCGATTATCTCGAGTTCAGCCACGGTTCTGGGCGCTTCGATGAAGATGCCGTCGGCGCCGGCGCGCACGTAGCGTTCGGCGCGGCGCAATGCGTCATCCAGACCGTGGACTGCGCGCGCGTCGGTGCGTGCCCAGATGAAAGTATCGGGATTCATCCGCTCGGCGGCGGCGGCGCGGACCTTTGCCTCCATTTCCTCGGGTGCAACCACGTCCTTGCCCGCCATATGTCCGCAGCGCTTGGGCCAGCGCTGATCCTCCAGAAAGATCGCGCTCACGCCCATGCGCTCGTAGGTGTGCATCGAGTGCACCACGTTCTTCACATCGCCGTAGCCGTTGTCCATGTCGACCAGCACCGGCAGGTTGCAGGCGGAGAGAATGTCACGCACCGCCGCCGAGATCTCGCCCAGCGCCATCAGGCCGATATCCGGGACACCGTAACGAACACCCACCGCCGGGAAGCCGCCGATGAAGAATCCTTCGAAACCCGCCTGCTGGATGAGCCTGGCGCTGAGCGCATCGTGGGCGCCGGGCAGTATCAGCGGTCCCTCGACGGCCAACAGTTCCCGGAACGTTTTTTTCGCCACGTGGCTTCCTTTCATGTCTGTATGGGCAAACGAGCCGCGCAGCATCGCTGCTGCGGTCGAACGGATCAAACCCGACCTAAACCCGTGTAGATTGCCAACGCATCCGGCAGTGTTTCCAGCTGGCCGAGCCGCTCGAACAGCCGGGCAACGCTCTCGGGGAGGAGCGCGTCACCGATGCAGTCAGAAAATTTTTCGCGCAATTCGGGAAGTTCAATGGGGTTGCGCGCGTGGCCGCGAACGTGCCTGACAGGATCGCTGGTGAGCACGCTCCCGTTCAGCAAGGTAACCACGACGCGGTCAAACGGCGCGAACAGCGGCTCATCCGGATCGGTTTCCTCTACCGTGGAGAGGCTTACCCTGGGCATCAACACCTGTATCGGTGCCGATGCGAGAAACGACTCGGTCAGTTCCGCCATTCCCACCCGCCCTGCGACCAGCGCGCAAGCCATGCAGAATTCGATGCTGAACTTGGCGTCCAGCGCGGTGCGCGGCCGGTGTTGACGCAGCGGCACTGAGGCCATCCTGCCCATCGATACGTTCACGGCAGCCACTTCCGCGGCGACTATCGCGTGGCGCGCGGCGAGCGCCAGGATCGCGTCGATGGCGCGGTGCGCGGAGTAGCACACCGGGTAACGCTTGATGTTGATTCCCTGGCGCAGCAGATACCAGTCACGACCGGCCTGAATCTGGCCATCCAGCCGTACCCGGCCGGCCGGGGAAACGGCCATGAGAAAGCCGTTCGGGTGTTCCAGCGCGTCCGCCGATGCAGTCAAGCCGGCCCCAGCGAGTTGCGCCGCGAGGATGCCGTTCTGTGCCGCGCGGCCCGCCTGAAACGGCTTGGTCATGGAGCCAAAATTCGAGACCAGACCCGCGGCCATTGATGCCGCTATGCCCAGCGCCGCCGCGCAGCGATCGGTGTCGAGCCGATTGAGCCGCGCCGCCACGGCAGCCGCCGCCAACGTGCCGAACAAGGCCGTGGGATGCCAGCCCTTGCCATGGTGGCGGTCGCTGTCACGCGCGCTCAGTTCGCCCCAGGTTTCATAGCCCGCGGCGTAGGCGGCAAGCATGTCGCGTCCGCTCGTACCTAACCGTTCACCTTCGGCGAGCATGGTGGTGGCCAGCACCACGCTGGGATGGCCGTCGAGACCGGTATCGTCGTAATCGAGCGCGTGGCTCGCGGCGCCATTGATCAAAGCCGCATCCGTGGATTGGGCAAAGCCGCGATCAAACAGCAACCGCGCCTCCCCGCTGTCCGCGGGATGTATCAGCTTGCGCAGCACCTCGATGACCGGCTCGTCGCGCCCGGCGAGCAACACGCCGAACCAGTCGATGATGCCCCGTTTCGCGCTTTCCAGGGCCGCGGGGGGGATCTGTTCATACGACAGGCCTGCAATGAATTGCGCGAGTTGCCCGGTCAGCCCGGCCGGTTTCGCGCGCTGCGCATGTTGCGGCCCGGAAACCTGCGTGACCGGCGCGATGGCAGCCATCAGTACGACCGCGGCATGCCGAGCACATGCTCGCCGATATACGCGAGTATCAGATTGCTGGACACCGGTGCGATCTGCATGATGCGCGACTCCCGCCACTTGCGTTCGACGTCGTACTCGACGGCATAGCCAAAACCTCCATGAGTCTGCATGCAGGCCTCGGCCGCATGCCAAGCCGCTTCGGAGGCGAGCAGCTTGGCGATATTCGCGTCTTCGCCGCAGGGCAGTCCGGCGTCGAACATAGCCGCGGCCTTGCGCACCATCAGGTCCGCCGCCTGCGCTTCGGCATACGCGTGCGCAATCGGGAACTGCACGCCCTGGTTCTTTCCGATGGGCCGGTCGAATACGATGCGCTCGCTTGCGTACTTCGACGCGGTGCGCGTGAACCAGCGCGCGTCGCCGATGGCCTCATGCGAAGCAATGATGCGCTCGGCATTCATGCCATCCAGTATGTAGCGAAAGCCGCGGCCTTCCTCGCCGATGAGGTTCGCGGCGGGAATCTTCAGGCCATCGAAGAACACTTCCGTGGTGTTGTGGTTGATCATCGTCTTGAGCGGACGGATCTCGAGTTCCTTGCCGCGCGCTTCGCGCAGGTCCACCAGGAAAACGGACAATCCTTCGGTCTTTTTCCGCACCTCGGCCAGCGGCGTGGTGCGCGCGAGCAGCAGCATCAGGTCCGAGTGCAGCGCCCGCGAAGTCCACACTTTTTGCCCGGTGACGACGTAATGATCGCCTTCTCGCACGGCGCGTGTTTTCAAGCTGGTGGTGTCGGATCCCGTGGTCGGCTCGGTGACGGCAAATGCCTGCAGTCTCACGGACCCATCGGCGATGCCGGGCAGGTATTTTTGTTTTTGTGCCGCGCCCCCGTGGCGAAGCAAGGTGCCCATGATGTACATCTGCGCATGGCAGGCGGTGGCGTTGCCGCCTGAGGCATTGATCTCTTCCAGCACCACTCCCGCGGCCCGCAGCGGCAGCCCTGCGCCGCCGTACTCTTCAGGGATGAGCGCGGCGAGATAGCCCGCGCGGGTCAGCGCAAGGACGAATTCCGTGGCATACGCATCGCGTTCATCCAGGTCCCTCCAGTAAGCCCCGGGGAAGTCCGCGCAGATGCGGCGGACACTGTCGCGGATCTCGGGAAAGTCGTCCCCCAGTTGCAGCGTCACGCCGGATGCCGGCGCACTCGCCATCATTACCGCGGCACCGGGCTGCCGACCGTTCAGGCCACCCGCCGCTCGGCATGCGAGGCGGCGATGTAGTTCTTCGGCAGACCGGCACGGGCGAGAGCGCCGTGCAATTGCGCATCGGGCAGGCTGCCGCGAATGATGTCGCGCACCGCCAGCAGGCGCTCCAGATCGACACCTGTCGTCAGGCCCATCGAGTCGAGCATGAAGCAAAGGTCATCCATGACGATGTTGCCGGTGGCGCCGGGCGCGAAGGGGCAACCGCCCAGGCCCGCCAGCGACGCGTCGAAGCGGCGCACGCCGCAATCGAGCGCGGCGGCAACATTGGCGAGCCCGGTGGCGCGCGTGTCGTGGAAGTGCGCGGCCACCGGGATGTTCCCCACTTCGGACAATACCGCTTTGAACACCTTGCGCACCAGGGCCGGATCGCCATAGCCCACGGTGTCGGCGACGGAAATCTCATCGGCCCCAGCCTCGACGTACTGTGCCGCGTATCGGCGCACGTCATCCACTGGGATGCGTCCTTCGAAGGAGCAGCCCAAGGCCGTGGACAGGCCGCCCGCCACCACTGGACGCCTGCCTTCGGGCAGCGCATTGCGCAATTCGATGATGCGGCGAAAATCGGCCATCGATTCCTCGCGTTCGCGCCGGACGTTCTTGAGGTTGTGGGTGCGGCTGACCGACATCACGAAATTCAGCTTGTGCACGCCTAGCGCAAGGCCGCGTTCCGCGCCCCTGGAGTTCGGAATCAGCGCTACGACCGTCAGCCCGGGTATCTCCATCGAACGGCGGGTCACCTCTTCGGCGTCGACAAACTGCGGGATGAGCTTGGGTGGCACGTAGGAGGTCACCTCGATTTCCGACACGCCCGCCGCAGCCTCGGCTGCGATCCAGGCGAGTTTCTGCCCGGTCGGGAAAAATGTCGATTCCATCTGCAGCCCGTCTCGCAGGCCGACTTCGCGCACAATCACGTCGATACTCATTTCCGCTCCCAATTGGGCGACGGTGGAAAATCGCGCCGCCGCGTCGCTATTGCACCCGAGTTACCGCGCTCAAGCCCTGCGCCGGTCGCTCGCGCTACCCCGCTCATTCCGCCTCTCGCAATTCCCGGTTCCTGCTCAACGCCCGCGGAACTGCGGCGTGCGTTTTTCATTGAACGCACGCGCACCTTCCAGCCTGTCCTCGGTCTTGATCAGCCGGTCATAAGCTTCGATCTCGAATCGATATCCGGTCCTCAGGTCGCTTTGCATGCCAAAGTGAATCGACTTCTTCGCCTGTCGCACCGACAGCGGCGCGTTGGCGGCGATGGCGCGTGCCGTTTCAATCGCCGCCGGCATCAATTGCTCCGGTTCGCACAGCCGGTTCAGCACGCCCCACTCCAGGGCCTCCTCGGCGCTGAAAGGCCGCCCCGTCAGTATAAGTTCCTTTGCGCGCCGCTCGCCCACGGCGCGCGGCAAATTTTGCGTGCCGCCGCTGCCCGGCATGATGCCCAGCTTCACTTCCGTCAGCGCAAAGCGCGCGCCGCGGACACCGTAGGCAAAATCACAGGCGAGCAGTATCTCCAGGCCGCCGCCGAATGCGTGTCCGTTTGCAGCGGCGATGACGGGCACGGGGCAGTCGGTCAGGGCAAAATTGGCGCGCTCGATAACGTCGTGCTGTCTGCGGTAAGCCTCGTCGGACATGCCGTTGCGTTCCTTCAGATCTCCTCCGGCGCAAAATGCGCGCTCGCCGGCCCCGGTCAGCACCATGCAGCGCACTTCGCCGGGCGATGCCGTCATGGCGGTCCAGAGTTCAACGAAGTCATGGCACATCTGCGTGTTGATCGCATTCATGACTTCGGGGCGGTTGATGGTCACCACCAGAACCTGTCCATCCTGTTCGATCCTCAGGGTGGAGAATGCGGGAAGCGTCATGCGGGTTTGGCCCTTGCTGTTGTGGTGGTTGCATCGCCTGTTGAAAACGGGAACACGCTCAGGTTGTGCTCTCCGAGCGCAGGCGGGGCCTGGCGCGGCACGGGGCGCTCGCCGTCGAATGTAATCGGCAACCCTATCATCGGCTGACTCAACCCGGGCACCGGCTGCAGCAGTCCCAGCGCCTTGGTCTGATCGTGTTCCAGCATCTGCTGGATAGTCTGTACCGGCGCGCACGGCACGCCGGCCTGGTCGAGCAACCGGATCCAGTGTGCGCTATCGCGCGATGCAATCAGCGGCTCCATAAGCGCGTACAGCGCGGCACGGTTATCCACGCGGTCGGGATTGGTCGTGAACCGCGCGTCATCTGCCCATTGCGGATGGCCGAGCACATTGCTCAGCCGGCCAAACAGCTTGTCGTTCCCCGCTGCAATGACGAGTTCGCCATCGCCTGAGCGAAACGCGCGATAAGGGGCAATTCCCGGCTGCTCCGACCCCTGTTTCCCGGGCAACAGGCCGGACGCCAGATACTGTGCGCAGTGCATCATCATCCACGACGCCGCCGTTTCGAATAACGACACGTCGATGACCCCGCCGCGACCCGTGTCGTTGCGACGATGGAGCGCGGCCAGGATTCCGATCACCGCCCACATGCCGGCTCCGGCATCGACGATCGAGGGCGCCACACGGACGGGCGGGCGGTCCTGTTCACCGGTAACGCTCATGATGCCGCCGAAGGCCTGCATCAGCGGATCATAGCCGGGGCGATGCGCAAGCGGCCCGGTGCGACCGAAAGCGCTCAGATTGCAGTAGATGAGCGAGGGCTTCGCCGCGCACAGCCTGGCCGAGCCCAACCCCAGTTCTTCAACCTGGCCCGGCCGCATGTTTTGCAACACGACGTCAGCCCGCCCGAGAATCAGGGTTTCCAGTCGTTCGCGGTAGTTGTCATCGCGAAGGTCTAGCGCCACGGACTGCTTGTTGCGGTTAAGCGACTGGAACGTCGCACCGGCGCCGTCGAGAAACGGCGGTCCCCACCTGCGGGCATCGTCTCCGGAGGGTTTCTCGACCTTGATGATTTCTGCGCCCATGTCGCCCAGGACCTGACCGGCGAACGGCGCGGCAACACTGCTGCCGAGTTCCACAACAACGATTCCGGCAAGCGGAGCGGCATTCATCGAAGGCAACACCCGAAATAAATCGTCACTTGCGCCAGAACGCCGGCGTGAACACCACCAGCAAGGTGAATAGTTCCAGTCTGCCCAGCAGCATGGCAACAGTGCAGATCCAGGTCTGAAAATCATTCAGGTCCGCATACGTGCCCGCAGGACCGACCTGGTTCAGGCCGGGACCGGTGTTGTTGATGCACGCGATGACCGCGCTGAATGCGGTGACGATCTCCAGCCCCGATGCCGACAACAGCATGGTCATGATTATCACCGACCCGCCGTACATGAGCATGAAGGCAAGGACTGCGAGAATAATGTTGTTTTCCACCGCCTGGCCGGACAATTTGACCGGTACATAAGCACGCGGATGGACGATTCGAAGCAGCTCGCGAAATGTCTGCCTCACCATGAGTTCGGCACGGACCATCTTGATGCCACCGCCGGTGGAGCCGGAACATGTGACGAAGCAGCACAGGATGAGCATCCACAGCGGTGCGAATATCGGCCACTGGTTGTAGTCAGTGGAGGCGAAGCCGGTCGTCGTTGCGATCGACACCACATTGAATGCCGCGAATCGAAGTGCCGTGCCCATGTCCGGATAAACATGATTTGCCACTAGAAAATAGGCAATGCCGAACACCGACAGCGCGAGCACCAGAAGATACATGCCTGCCTCGGGGTCGCTGCGGTACGGCGCGAAGCTCAACCTGCGGTAGGCGAGAAAATGGGTGCCGAAATTGATTCCTGCCAGGGCCATGAAAAAGATCAACACCGCCTCTATGGCCGGAGAGTTGAAAAAGCCGATGCTCGCGTCATGCGTGGAAAATCCGCCCAGACCCATGGTCGAAAAAGAATGAACCACGGCGTCGAACCAGCTCATTCCCGCCGCCTTGAGGCTGACTATGCAGGCGAGGGTAAGCACGCCGTACACCAGCCACAACCCTTTCGCGGTTTCGGTGATGCGCGGGGTGAGTTTGGTGTCCTTCATCGGACCGGGAGTCTCGGCACGCATGATCTGGCTGCCGCCGACACCCAGCAGCGGCAATATGGCAACGGCCAGAACCACTACGCCCATGCCACCCAGCCAAACGAGGAACATGCGCCAGAAGTTGATGGAGCGGGGCAGGTCGTCCAGGCCGGAAAGCACCGTGCCTCCGCTGGTGGTAAGTCCGGAGACGGTTTCAAAATAGGCGTCGGTAAAGGAGAGTCCCGGCAGCGTGAACAGCAGCGGCAGCGTGGCGAATGCCGGCAGCACCGTCCATACCAGCGAGACGAGCAGAAAACCGTCCCGCGGCTGCAGCTCGCGCGTGCGCCCGCGCGTTGCCAGCCACAGAACCGCCCCGGCGCAGAAGGTGATAAGCACCGATGCGACGTACGCCCGCTCGGCACCATCGCCGTAAGCGGCCGAAACTCCCAGTGGCGCCAGCATGGCAACCCCGAAGATTCCCAGCATTACGCCAAGAACATTCAGCACCGAGGATAACCGCATCACGCCCCCCGGCTGATGTCAGACGAAACCGACGCCAACCTGAAACAGCTTTTCGATTTTGGAAAGCATCTTCTTGTCAGTGACGAAGATGATGACATGGTCTTCGGCATGCACCTCGGTTTCATGATGCGGCATGATGACTTCGTTGCCGCGCACGATGGCCCCGATGGTGGCCCCCGGAAGCTCGATAGCCTCGATCCGCCGGTTGACCAGCCGGCTGGAATCGGCGTCGCCGTGCACGACGGCTTCGATCGCTTCTGCCGCGCCGCGGCGCAGGCTGTGGACGCGCGTCACATCGCCGCGCCGCACATGCGCAAGCAACGAACCGATGGTCGCCTGGGCAGGGGAAATCGCGACGTCGATCTCTCCGGCCTGAAGCAGATCCACGTATGAGTGGCGGTTGATCAGCGCCACGACCCGGCGCGCGCCGAGACGCTTGGCGAGCAGGCTCGACATAATGTTGTTCTCATCGTCGTTGGTCACGGCGATGAAGACGTCCATGTCGCCGACGTTCTCGGATTCCAGCAGCGACTCGTCGGTCACGTCGCCCTGCAGCACCAAGGCCTTGTCCAGTGTCGAGGACAGCACTTCGCAGCGGGGCTTCCCGTGCTCGATGATCTTGACCGAGTACTGCGATTCGAGCGCCCGGGCCAGACGCAGTCCGATGTTGCCGCCTCCGGCGATCATCACCCGCCGTACCGGCTTGTCCATGCGCCGCAGCTCGCGCATGACTTCACGAATGTCGCGCGTCGCGGCGATGCAGAACACTTCGTCACCCGCTTCCACAACCGTCGTCCCCTGGGGGACGATAGTCTGGTTGCCGCGGAAAATCGCGGCGACTCGCGCGTCGACATTGGGAATGTGGCGGCGTATGTCGCTCAAGGGATGCCCCACGAGCGGGCCGCCCTGGAAGGCACGCACGGCCACCAGACTCACCATGCCGTTGGCGAACTCCAGTACTTGCAGCGCTTCCGGAAATTGCACCAGCTTGACTATGTAATCGGTGAGAATCTGTTCGGGGCAGATGGCCAGATCCACTGAAAAACAGTCGGGTGCCAGTATCGCTTCGTTGACAAGGTAGTCGGTGGCGCGCACCCGCGCAATGCGCGTTGGCACGTTGAACAGCTTTTGCGCGAGTTTGCAGGCGACAAGATTCGTCTCGTCGCTTTGCGTTACGGCAATCACCATATCCGCATCCTCGATGCCGGCAGTAAGCAGCACCGAGGGGTGCGCCGCGCTGCCCAGCACGGTGCGCACATCGAGCCGATCCTGCAAATTGCGCAGGCGAGCGCCGTCCAGATCGACTACCGTGATGTCGTTCTGTTCCGACACCAGGCTTTCCGCCACAGTGAAACCGACCTGCCCTGCGCCTAGGATGACGATTTTCAAGAAACGGATCCGTGAAAAGGGCGCAAATTGTAGCCCCAAACCAGGGGCATTCCGCGCTTAATCGCTTTCGCGATCATCGCGGCGCCCAGTGCTGATTCCCAGGGACCTGAGCTTGCGGTACAAGTGCGTGCGCTCCAGACCGCTCTTCTCGGCGACGCGGGCGATCGATCCGTGTTCCCGCTCAAGGTGATAATCAAAATAGGCTCGCTCGAACGCCTCGCGGGCTTCACGCAGCGGCATTTCGAGCGCAAGCGTGGCCTCTGATGGGCGCACCGACAACGGCCGCAGCACCCGCTCCACGTCGGCGGCACCAATTTCTTCGTCGAGCGAGGTCAGCGCGAGGTTGCGCACCGCTGCCTGCAGATCATCGAGATTGCCCGGCCAGGCAAAGTTGCGCAGCAGATTGAGTGATGCGGTGGAAAAACGCCGCGGCGGGCAGATGCGCGTTTCCACCAGCTGCGTCAGCATCAGATTGGCCACATCGGGGATATCCTCGGCATGCTCCCGCAATGCGGGCAGCACAATCGTCAAACCGGACAACCGGGCGAGCAAGGTCGCATCAAAACCGTGCTCTACCAGCAGGCGCGGGTCTTCGGCGGTCCACGACACCAGCCGTGTTTTGCTCTTGTCGGCGCGCGCGGCGAGGAACGCCAGATGTTTCTGTTGATTCTTCGAGAGCTGGGCGAGTTCATCAATGAACACAATGCCTCCAGCCGCCTGTTGCAGGACTTCGTGCGATCCATCGGCCAGCGCCGGCCCCGCATTCACCCACGGGGAATTGGGCTGCTGCAGAAAGCGGGCATACAACTCGGGCATCACCCCGCGCTCTCCATGGAACAGTATCGCGTGGCTGAATCCGGCGATCTGTGCAAGCCGCTTCTTCAGATCGGCCATGGCCTGCGACCGGCCGAAATGGGCCAGGCTGAGAGTAGCAACGGGCCTGGATTCCTGGTTGCGCAGCGCGCGCTTCACGGTGGTGAGGAGTTTCTGCAGCCCGATCGGTTTCTCCAGAAAATCCATGGCGCCGATACGTGTCGCCTCGACGGCAGTTTCGATGGTGCCATGCCCGGACATCATGATTACCGGCATGGTGAGTTGGCCGCCCGCTGCCCACTCCTTCAGCAGCGTTATCCCGTCCGCGTCCGGCATCCAGATATCGAGCAAGACCAGGTCCGGGCGCGCCCGGGCGCGCTCGGCGCGCGCGCGCGTCGCATTTTCGGCCAACCGCACCGTATGTCCTTCGTCGGACAGGATTTCCGAGAGCAACTCGCGAATGCCGATCTCGTCGTCAACCACCAGGATTTGGGCCATGTAAGAGGTTCTTTGCGCGGGTCGGGAGTCAGGCGGCGCGGGCGAGCGGTAACGCGATATTCACCGCGGCCCCTTTGGTCGGATCGTTTTCAATGGCGATGGTGCCGTGGTGCTCGTCGATGATGCGCTTGACGATGGCCAGTCCGAGACCCGTGCCCTTCGGTTTGGTCGTAATGTAGGGCTCGAACGCCCTCTCGACAATCGCCTCCGGGAAGCCGCAGCCGTTGTCGCTAATGCGCAGCACTACCTGCGTCCCGGCCTGCCGGGTCGCGACTTCGATGCGCGGTTCCGTGTTTCCCGCCATGGCGTCCTGGGCATTCTGCAATAGGTTGTGGATGACCTGGCGCAATTGTGTTCGATCCGCCAACACCCAGGGCAGCGCCTCGCCCAGTTTCGCGACGACGTGCGCGCCGGCGCTCTCGTACAAGGCCAGTACTTCCGAGAGGAGCTTGTTTATGTCCAGCGGCTCCAGGACGGGCGGCGGTGTGCGGGCATAATCGCGAAAATCGTCGACCATATTCTTCATGGCCGTGACTTGGGCGACGATGGTCTCGGTCGCACGATTGAGCGCAGCCGCATCCTGCCCGAACAAGCGTCCGGCGAGTTTCACCTGGAGCCGCTCGGCCGAAAGCTGGATCGGCGTGAGCGGATTCTTGATCTCATGGGCAAGGCGCCGTGCGACCTCTCCCCAGGCCGTGGCACGTTGTGCCGAGATAAGCTCGGTGATGTCATCGAAGACCACGACATAACCGCCGCCGCTCACCTCGGGCAGGGCCGAGCCGCGCAGGAGAATGACGCGCTCGGCACGGCCGTGAACGACTTGAATCTGGTGCTGCCAGGGTTTCTCGGCGTACTCGCGAAACTCTTCCCTGATAGTCCGCGCCAGATCGTGCATCCGCGGCCACTCGTCGAGGGTCAACCCCGACAACGCGGAAAGATCCTCGCGCAGGATTGTGGCTGCGCCGGGATTGGTCACACGCAGCGCCAGCGCGCGATCAAACACCAGCACCCCGGCGGAAAGATTGGCCAGGATGCTCTCGAGGTATGACTTGGCCGTTTCTAGCTGTGCCCGATTTCGCTCCGCCACGCTTCGAGCCTCGTCGAGCTGCTCGGTCATGCTGTTGAACGATTGGGTGAGTATCCCCAGCTCGTCTCGGCTGGTCACGGGTGCACGCCGCGAAAAGTCTCCGCGGGCTACGGCTTGCGTGCCTTCAGCCAGCACCGCCAGCGGCTGACTTAGCCTGCGGGACAACAACAACGCCAACGCGATGGCGGCAAACAGCGCCAACAGCAATGCGAGGGTCAGGGTAAGGATGTAAATCTCCTTCAATCCCTGGCGCGACATCGACAGCTCCTTGTACGCGTGATACGCGTTTTGCACGTTTTCGCCGGCATCGGTCAGCTGTTGCGGAACGGCATGGGTAAGTTGCAGAAACCGGGCGGTGATCCGCGCGGCCGGCAGTGGCACGATTACCCGCATCAGCAACCCCTTTTCGGCGGAATCCGGGTGTGATTCGGTGGCCGCATAACGCCGGCTTTCGCGCGCCTGACGAAGCAGTAACGCCGCCGGAACGCGCGCGCGAAGCTTGGTCGGATCGCGAGCTGAACCGGCCACCACCCTGGCAGAACCGTCCAGCAGCAGCGCTTCGTCGGCGCCTACCTGTTCGCGCATGGTCCCGATGAGCGCAATTTGCTGCGCCGGAGACATTTCTGCAAGGTCCGCGGCCATCAAACCGGCTTTTACCTGAACGTCCGCCAACAAGGCGTCCAGGGCGGCGCGGCCGAGGGTCAGCCCGCCCTCCAGTGCCTGGTCTACGCGCAGATCGAACCAGGAGTCAATGCTCTTGGCGAGAAATTGCACCGAAACCGTGTACACCAGCGCACCCGGGCCGACAGTAACCAGCGCGAACATCACCAGCACTCGAAATGTCAACAACGACCCGAATACCTTCTGGCGGCGCTGACGCGCCAGAGCCACCAACTGGTAAATGACCATGGCGGCCAGCGCCGTGGCAAGCGCACCATTCAAGCCGAGTAACAACGGGTAATGCCGGGCGAACAACGCTGTATTGGCGCTGGCGAGCGCAAGCAGTACCAGCAGACTGGCGCCAAGCGCTGCGCTGAACATGAGCACGTAGTTCATCGCGGCGCGCGGTCCGCTTCAGCCGGCGCAAAAGGCACGCGTTTCCACTCGGACGCCAGGGTAAGATCGCGATTGGTAAGGGCGGACAGTTGAAACGGCTTGGGCAACTGGGCTGTGTCCAGCCGCATTCTCAGTCCGGCCACATAGGTTTCCCCGGCTCGAACCTGCTCACCGTCCATCACCAGCCAGTTACGAATGCGGGACAGTACCCGAAGCGCATCGCCCAGCCCGGAGAAATTCTGGTGCAACGCGCCGACCGAAATGCGGTACTGCCGCAACAACGAATTGTAGGAAAACCTGAGGCGCAACTCCCTGTTTGCGATGAGTTCGTCGAACCAGTACCAACGGGGCCGGATAAGTTCGAATTCAAGCAGGAAATACAGCGGAACACCGTTGTTAAGTGTCTCTTCGAGGCGCGGATTGAGTTCGAACTCGAAATCTGCGCTGACCGCGTACCCGTCGTCCCTAGCCTCCAGCGCGAACACCGGCACCGCGATGACGTCGGCTCGCGCGCTGTGTTCGAACCCCAACCACAGCACCACGGCGATCAGGAATCGGGCGATGGCCATTCGTGTCAGTGCATCTTCTGCAGCAAGGCGTAGAAGAATCCGTCGCTCTCGGCTCCCGGAAAAATCTGTCCGCGTTCCAGTCCCTTGATCGGAAGCTGCAACGATGAACTTTGGCGCGACAGGAAAGCGCCTATCTGCTCGTCGTTTTCTTTCGAAAACATCGAACACGTGGCGTAAAGCAATTTACCACCGGGGGCGAGCTGCTGCCACAGACTGTCGAGCAGGCGAGCCTGGGCACGCGCGAAGGACGCGATGTCGTCATGGCGGCGAAGCCAGCGGATGTCCGGGTGTCGCCGCGACACGCCGGAAGCAGAACAGGGCACGTCCGCAAGAATGCGATCGAACGGTTTCGAATCCCGAAAGCTGTCGGGCTTGCATACATCGGCGACCTTGACTGCCGCCGCCAGACCAAGCCTCGATAGATTTTCGCGAATGAGCTGCACGCGGGCGGCATCATTGTCGACTGCGAGCAGTTCGCAATCCGTCAATTCCAGGATGTGGCAGGTCTTTCCGCCCGGCGCGGCGCAGGCATCGAGCACCCTTTGGCCCGGAAGCACATCGAGCAGGTGCGCTGCACGCTGCGCGCCTGCATCCTGAATCGATAATTCACCCTCGCTGAACCCGGGCAGCAGATGCACCCGATACGGCCGCTCCAGCAGAATGGCCTCCGCGCCGAGTACTTTCGCGCCAATACCGGCATCGGCAAGGCGGGCCAGCGTACGCTCGACACTGGAACGTCTGACGTTCACTCGGAGGGTCATCGGCCCGCGCGAATTGGCGGCGGCAAGCATTTCCACCCACCGATCCGGCCAGGCACGCTTTAATTCGTCTATCCACCATTGCGGATGTCGGTAGCGCCCCGTCTCGCAAGCCTGGATCGTAGCCAGCAAATCCGTTCGCTGGCGCAGAAACCCACGCAATACCGCGTTGACCAGGCCTTTGGCACGCGTCTCGCCCATCGCCTGCGCCGCTTGCACCGCTTGATTCACCAACGTGTGCGCCGACGCGGGACGTTCGATCAAGTCGGACAGAGAAGCCATAAGCAAGCCGCGCAGATGCTCACTTTGCAGTGGACGCTCCAGAAGTCTGCCGAGAAGGACGTCGACGACGCCATATTGGCGCAGTGCACTGAAGGTCAAGTCCTGCACGGCAGGGCGCAGCACCGGCGATGGCGCGTTCTTGCCGTTCAGAAGCGCCGTGAGGCTCGCGCCGCCCAACACTCCGGAAAGCACTTCGGCCGCGCACGCAAGCGACTCGGAGAGTTTCGGGGATAGTGTCGGGGATAGTGTCGGATCCATGCGGGCCGCACATTATAGCGGTGACGCGGTTGCGCCCAGCCTGCTGTGGCCCGAGACTGTATTCTCGATTCAAATCAGCTGAACTGCGTGCCGACCGGAACGGGAAACCCGCGGAGAAATGTCGAGGCATCCAGCTTCTTTCCGCCCGCCCGCTGCAATTCCAGCAGCCGCAATGAACCGTCGCCACAACCCACTATGATTCCCTCTCCGGAGACGGCCAGCACCGCGCCGGGCGCAGCAACCCGCGCGTCGGTGACGGCATGCCACACCTTTACCTCGGCGCCTTCCAGCCGGCTGGTCGCTCCGGGATACGGATTGAATGCCCGAATTTGCCTGCCGATCGCCTCCGCCGAGAGGCGCCAGTTGATTCGCGCTTCGCTTTTTTCAATCTTGCGCGCGTAGGTCACACCTTCGTCGGGCTGCGATGCAGGCAGGAGTGTGCCGCCCTCCAGGTCGCTCAGCGCGGCAACCAGCAGCGCAGCCCCGAGACTGGCCAGCCGGTCGTGCAATGTTTGCGCAGTGTCCGACTCGAGAATAGGCGTCGCCTCGCGCAGCAGGACCGGCCCGGTGTCCAGTCCGGCTTCCATGCGCATGATGCATACCCCCGTTTCCCTGTCACCGGCCAGAATCGCGCGCTGAATCGGCGCCGCACCCCGCCAGCGGGGCAGCAGCGATGCATGTATGTTGAGCGCCCCGTGATGCGCGGCGAGGAGTACGGGTTGCGGCAGTATCAAACCATAGGCGGCAACGACCATGACATCGGCTTCAACCCGGACGATATCGGACTGGATTGCCGCATCCTTCAGCGTCGCCGACTGCATCAGCTGCAATCCCCTACTTTGCGCAAGACGCTTGACGGGGGAGGGTAATGGCTTCATCCCGCGTCCCGCCGGACGGTCCGGCTGGGTCAATACCAGCACCACCTCGTGGGCCCCGTCAAGTAGCGCCTGCAACGCGGATGCGGCGAATTCAGGGGTTCCCGCAAATATCACTTTCATTGAAGGCATTCCTGGTGCGCGCGTTGGACGCCGGAGCCGCGGTCCGGTCGAATGGTCGGAATGCAGCAAACGCCTCGACCAGGGACGATATGCCACATCCGGAAATGAAACCCTTCCTTTCCGCTGTGTCGGTTTGCCTGCGCTGCCCTATTCCTCTACCCGGTCTTTTTCTGCTGTTTCTGCAGCTTGGCGCGTATCCGGGTCTGTTTGAGCTGCGATAGATATTCGACGAACATCTTACCTTCGAGATGGTCCATCTCATGCTGTATGCAAATGGCCAGCAAATTGCCGGCATCCAGAGTGAATGTTCCACCATCCAGGGAAAGCGCCTTTACCGTCACGCGTTCTGCGCGCTCGACCGGCTCGTAGATACCAGGAACCGACAGGCAGCCTTCGTCGCAATACTGCGAGCCCTCGCGCTCGACGATGTCAGGATTGATCAGGACCAGCAACCGGTCTCTCGTCTCGGAAATGTCGATGATGATCACCCGTTTGTGTACGTCGACTTGGGTCGCTGCCAGTCCCACCCCTGGCGCCGCGTACATGGTCTCCGCCATATCGCCTACCAATTTCCGAATCTCCGCGTTCACCTCAGCCACCGGTTCGGCCTTCTTGTAGAGCCGGGGATCGGGATATTTCAAGATGGTCAGTATCGCCATAAAAGCTTGCGAATTTAGGAATTTAGGTTCAGAATTTAATGCAGACTCTAAGAAGCACGCTATGACGGCGCAATCGGGGTCAAAAGCGGACATTTCCAGACGAGGTAGGCATGCGCAATTTTATCATGGGCTGTTTTCTGTTCGCCCTCGCTTCGCAGGGCGCGCCGGCGCTTGCGCAAGCCGACATCAAACTACAGGAGGGCGCGCCTGACCGTTACGTGGTCGAGAAAGGCGACACATTGTGGAGCATCGCGGCCAAGTTTCTGAAGGAACCATGGCGCTGGTCGGAAATCTGGCGCCTCAACCAGGAACAGATCAAGAATCCGAACCGCATCTATCCGGGGAATGTCATCGTCCTGGACCGCACCAAGCGGCCGCCGCAACTCACGCTGGGCCAAACCATCAAGCTCAGCCCGAAAGCGCTGGCCAGCGCGGCCACAGACGAAGCCATCAGGCCGATTCCCGCCAACGCGATTGAGCCGTTCCTGGTCCGGCCCGTCGTTGTGGAAGAGCGGGGCCTTGAGAAAGCGCCTCGCATCATTGCGGGGCAGGAGAGCCGCGTGAATCTGGGCGCCGGTAATATTGCGTATGTCAGCGGCATCGGCAAAGGCGCCGCAATCTTGTGGCAAATTTTCCGGCCAGGTCGCGCTTTGATCGATCCCGACACCAACCGCACCCTCGGTTACGAAGCAAAGTACCTGGGGACGGCACGCGTTTCGCGCGAAGGCGAACCCGCGACGATACAGATCCTGACCTCAGTCCAGGAAATTTCCACCGGCGATCGGTTGATCCCGGCGCCGTTGCCCGTTATCACACAATATATTCCTCGCCCGCCACGCTCCGTGATTAAGGGGCGCATCATGTCGATTTACGATGGCATAAACACTGGCGAAGCAGGCAAGAATTCGGTGGTGGCGATCAGCAAGGGACAACGCGACGGACTTGAACTCGGGCACGTGCTCGCCATGTATCGTGCCGGCGTGGCAATTCCCGACCCTGAATCGGGCAAGTCGCGCGATGGCGCGCCGAAGTTCCAGTTGCCCGATGAGCGTTATGGACTTGTTTTCGTTTTCCGGGTGTTTGACTCTGTGGCATATGCTTTGGTAATGGAAAGTTCGCGACCGGTGCTCACGGCAGACTTTGTGCAGACGCCCTGAAAGCCTTCTCCGGGCGGGCGGATGGATGACCAAGCGGAACTTGCTGCCTGGATCGACTTAAGTCTGGTACCCGGCCTCGGAGGCCAGACTTTGCGGCGCCTGCTGACCCGATTCGGGCTGCCGCGCGATGTTTTCCGCGCGCGTCGCAACCTGCTCGAGGCGTGTTCCTCCGCGGAGATCGCAGATCGTATTCTCCGTCGCGATCGCGGCGCCGGCGTTCGCATCGCGCTTGCGTGGGCCGACTCCCCGGGCAACGGCATACTAACGCTCGCTGATGCCGGATATCCAAAGCAGCTGTTCGAGATATCCGATCCACCCGCGCTGATCTATGTGCGGGGCAACGCTGCGCTGCTTTCCGCCCGGTCACTCGCCATGGTGGGCAGCCGCAACGCGACGCCCCAGGGCGCAGCGAACGCCGAGCATTTCGCGCGCTCGTTCAGCAACGCGGGCATCACCGTTGTGAGCGGGTTGGCGCTCGGCATCGACACCGCGGCGCACCGTGGCGGACTCGCCGGGATCGGATCGACCATTGCCGTTATCGGTACCGGCGCCGACATCATTTACCCGAAACGCAATCTCTCGTTGACTGCGGAGATTGCCGCCAGGGGAGCGATAGTCAGCGAGTTTCCGATCGGGACTCCGCCACTCGCAGAAAATTTCCCGCGACGCAATCGGATCATCAGCGGATTGTCGCGGGGTTGTCTGGTGGTCGAGGCCGCGACCATGTCGGGATCTTTGATTACGGCGCGTCTGGCGGCCGAGCAAGGCCGTGAGGTATTTGCCATACCGGGCTCCATTCATTCGCCCGTCTCGCGAGGTTGCCACGCTCTCATCAAGCAGGGGGCAAAGTTGGTGGAATCTGCCGCCGATGTGCTGGAGGAGCTTGGGCCAGTTGTGGTATCCATCCCCAATACATCAGACGTTGATGCGGGTCTGCTACAACATATTGGGTTTGATCCCTGCAATATCGACGATGTCGTGATGCGCTCCGGCTTGACTGCCGAGACGGTATCGGCCATGCTTCTTGAGTTGGAACTGGAAGGAAAAGTGGCGGCCCTGCCAGGCGGGTTGTACCAGCGCCAGGGAAATGCCTGATGGCGGTTGCGGCGGTCTGATCCAAGAGGCGTCACGGCTGTGCTTACTTGCCGGGACGACCGGTCATGTTTCGTGCTTCTGAGCTGAGGGCTTTACCACTGCGATGATCGATGTCCTCGTGTACCTGTTCGAAAATTACTACCACACGGAGAGTTATCCGGACCACGACACGCTGAGCCGCAAGCTGCACGCTGCGGGTTTCGAGAATGATGACATCCACGAAGCGCTCGACTGGCTCAACGGATTGGCCGGCAGGCAGGAAGAGCGCCTGCCCGAGTCGCTCGACCGGAGTTCCTCGTTCCGCGGCTACACCTCGGATGAATCGACGAAGCTGTCAACCGAAGCACGGGGGTTCATTGCTTTTCTCGAAAGCGCTCGCGTGCTTACGCCATTGCTTCGCGAGTTACTGATCGAGCGTGCCATGGCGCTGCCCGACGATGTGGTGGGCCTGGAAAAGCTTAAAGTGATTACCCTTATGGTACTGTGGACGCGACGGGGAAGCGTCGATGCACTGATTCTTGACGAGTTGCTTCCGGACGGCGAGATGCGCCAGATTCACTGAATCCTCGAGCTCGTCCAGGCACGCGATTTCACTTTGTATTTCAAGCATGCGGCAACATTGCCTTGCTTCGTCGCCTGAATTGCACTTATCATTTCCTGTTTACCGTGCGCCACCTTCCGTGTGTGCGTGTTTCGTCCCTCCTTGATTACCGGTGACCAAGACGATCCTGTTCTCGAACAGTTCTTTGCCGCTTGTGCTTTTGTGCCCCGTCCTATTTCCGGGCCGAATCACCGTGGCGCATAGACCATGACAAAAAAACTCATCATCGCCGAAAAACCTTCCGTGGCAAACGACATAGCGGGCGCCTTGGGAGGATTCACGCGTCACGGGGATTACTACGAAAGCCCCGATTACGTACTGTCCTCCGCCATCGGCCATTTGCTGCAGCTGGTGGCCCCGGAGGGCGTCGAGGTGAAACGCGGCAAATGGTCTTTTGCGAATCTGCCGGTCGTACCACCGCACTTTGATCTGCAGCCGATAGAGCGCACAGAGGACCGGCTCAAGTTGCTGGTGAAACTGCTCAAGCGCAAGGATGTGACTGGCATCGTCAACGCTTGCGATGCCGGCCGGGAAGGCGAGCTGATTTTTCGATACATCATTCGCCACGCCGGCGCCAGGAAGCCCATTCAGCGCCTGTGGCTCCAGTCCATGACGCAAAATGCCATCCTGGCCGGATTTTCCGACCTGCGCGAGGACGCCGCGCTGCTGCCGCTTGCCGACGCGGCCGTCTGCCGGTCGGAGTCCGACTGGCTGGTCGGGATCAACGGCACTCGCGCAATGACCGCCTTCAATTCGAAAGAAGGCGGTTTCTACAAAACAACCGTCGGCCGCGTGCAAACACCCACACTGGCGATTCTCGTGGAGCGTGAGGAACGCATCCGCGCTTTCGTTGCCCGCGATTACTGGGAAGTACATGCCACCTTCGGCGCGAAGGCCGGCGAATACGCGGGGCGCTGGTTCGACGAATCGCACTCGAAGGAAAAGAAGGGCGAAGATGCGGAACTGCGCGCCGAGCGTATCTGGAATGCCGCGCGGGCCGAAGAAATCCGGAACAAGTGCGAGGGAAGGCCCGGGGTGGCGACCGAGGAGGCAAAACCTTCTTCGCAGATATCACCGCTGCTTTATGACCTGACCAGCCTTCAGCGCGAAGCCAACGGCCGCTTCGGCTTTTCGGCGAAGACCACGCTCGGCCTGGCGCAGGCGTTGTATGAAAAGCACAAGGTCCTGACCTATCCCCGCACGGACGCCCGCGCGCTGCCTGAGGACTATATCGGCACGGTCAAGGACACATTGTCGTCATTCGTGGAATCCAAGAGTGCATATGCGAGGCATGCTTCGCAAATCCTCAAGAAAAACTGGGTCAAACCGAACCGGCGGATTTTCGATAACAGCAAGATTTCCGATCACTTTGCGATTATTCCAACGCAGCAGCAGCCGAGGCACCTAAACGATGCCGAAGCCAAACTCTACGATCTGGTCGTGAAGCGGTTTCTGGGGATATTTTTCCCGCCTGCGGAGTATCTGGTGACCACGCGCATCACCCGCGTCGAAGGCGAACCCTTCAGGACAGAGGGGCGCGTGCTGATGAAACCAGGATGGCTGCAGGTGCAGGGGCGCGAATCAGACAGCGCCGAAGGGGCGACCCTCGTGTCGATTGAAGAGGGTGAGAGAGTCTCGACCAGCGCAATAGAAGCACGCGCCAACCAGACGAGGCCACCCGCGCGATTTACGGAAGCGACCCTGCTGTCGGCGATGGAGGGAGCCGGTAAGCTCGTGGAGGATGAAGACTTGCGCGAGGCGATGAGCGAAAAGGGTCTGGGCACGCCGGCCACGCGAGCGGCCGTGATAGAGGGTCTGCTGTTCGAGGAATATATTCATCGCAGCAATCGTGAATTGATCCCGACGCCGAAGGCTTTCTCGCTGTTTTTCGCACTTCGTCATTTTGGCATCAGCGAGCTCACATCCCCCGAGCTGACGGGTAACTGGGAATTCAAGCTGAAGCAGATGGAACAGGGAAAACTGCCTCGCGCGGCGTTCATGGATCACATCGTCGAAGTCACCCGCGAAATGGTCTCGCGCATAAAGCAGGGTGATATTCCGGACACTGCTTTCCTCACGCTGAACACACCCTGCCCCAAGTGTCGGGGCAAGGTGCAGGAAAACTATCGAAAGTTTCAGTGCCAGAACTGCGATTTCACCATCTGGAAGGTTGTATCTAGCCGGGAGTTTGCGCCGGAGGAAATCGAAACCCTGCTGGCAGCGGGCTCTATCGGACCCCTGAACGGTTTTCGCAGCAGGATGGGCAAACCGTTCTCAGCCGTGGTGCGTCTGTCGAAAGAGTACCGTGCCGAATTCGACTTTGGTCAATCGGGTGATGGCACGGACGAAGAGGTCGACTTCTCGGGGCAGGAACCGCTTGGAAACTGTCTCAAGTGTGGCGCGCGGGTTTTCGAACAGCCAATGGCTTATGTTTGCGAGAAAAGCGTCGGGACCAACAAGAGCTGCGATTTTCGCTCCGGGCGGGTCATTTTGCAGCGGCCCATCGAGCGTGAGCAGATGCAGAAGCTGCTCGCGACCGGCAAAACGGACCTGTTGCACCGATTCATTTCGAAGAAAGGGCGCCCATTTTCGGCCTTGCTGGTCAGGGACGGCACAGGGAAAGTGGGCTTCGAGTTCGTTCCGCGCCCGGCCAAACCCGGCGCTACGGCAAAGATTCCCGCAAAAGTCGCGGAGAACGAGGAAAACCTGCCGGTCAACGACATTGCGACAAGAATCAAGCCAGCCAGAAAGCCTGCCAAGAAGGCGGCTATCTCAGCCAAAGCGGCGGCACTGGCCCCAAAGAAGGTGGCCGCAAAGAAAAAGACCGCCTGACCCAATTCGGTCGTGGTGCAGGCTCAGACGTCAAGCTGTGCGCCTAGTGCATTTTGTTCAATGAATATCCGGCGCGGTTCAACATCGTCACCCATCAATTTGGTGAAAATTTCGTCGGCCGCGATCCCGTCTTCTATCTGTACCTTGAGCAGCCGGCGCAAAGCCGGATCCATCGTCGTTTCCCAGAGTTGCTCGGGGTTCATTTCGCCCAACCCCTTGTAGCGTTGAATGGAGGCACTCCGCTCCACTTCGGCCAGCAACCAGGAAATTGCTTCGCCGAAATGCGTGACAGGATGCACCTTTTCATCGCGACGCACTTGTGCTCCCGGGCCGGTCAATCCCTCAAGTAATTGCGCGGTGCTTTCTATCTGGCGGAAATCTCCGGTTAGAAAAAACTCTTCATCAAGCACACTGGTGCGCAGATTACCGTGATGATTGCGCTCTATTACGAGCTTGAAGCGCTCGGTCTTGTCGTCGACGCGAGCGTGTATTTCAACACCGTTGCCGTTCATCGCATTCCTGAGCACCCGCGCGCTTGTTTCGGCCGGTAGCATGCCGGACAAGTCGACCTTCACTCCTCGCATCAGCGCCCTCAACGCTTCCGGATCGATTATTTTCGATAAGCGGTTGATCACTGCTTCGGCTAGCAGGTATGCCTTCGCAAGTTGGGCCAGAGGTTCCCCTTGTATAGAGGGCGCTTCGCTGCGCGGCGTCAAGGAAGCGCCGACGAGAGCCTGACTGAGCATGTACTGGTCGCGTTCGGCGTTGTCCTTCAGGTAACGCTCGCTTTTGGCAATCTTCACCCGATACAAAGGGGGCTGGGCGATGTAGATGTGGCCATGTTCAACCAGATCGGGCATCTGCCTATAGAAGAACGTCAACAGCAGCGTGCGGATATGAGCGCCGTCAACGTCCGCGTCGGTCATGATGATGATCCGGTGATAACGCAGTTTGGCGAGATCGTATTCATCCTTGCCGATGCCTGTCCCCAGCGTCTGGATCAGGGTTACGATTTCCTGCGAGGAAATCAGTTTGTCGAAGCGTGCTCTTTCAACATTCAGTATCTTCCCCTTGAGCGGAAGGATCGCCTGAAATTTGCGATCACGGCCCTGCTTTGCCGATCCGCCCGCTGAATCGCCCTCGACGATGTAAAGTTCGCACTTGGACGGGTCTTTCTCCTGGCAATCGGCCAGTTTTGCCGAAAGTCCGAAGGAGTCCAGCACGCCCTTGCGCCGCGTCAATTCGCGCGCCTTCCGGGCTGCCTCTCTGGCGCGGGCAGCGTCGACGATCTTGGTGCAGACCACTTTTGCATCACCCGGCCTCTCAAGCAAGAAATTCATCAGTTTCTCGCTGACGATATCCTCCACTACCGGGCGCACCTCGGAAGAAACCAGCTTGTCCTTGGTCTGGGAAGAAAATTTTGGTTCCGGCACCTTCACCGACAGTACACAGGTCAATCCTTCTCGCATGTCGTCGCCCGTGGTTTCCACCTTGGCGCGTTTGGCAATTTCATGCTTCTCGATATACTGGTTCAGCGTGCGTGTCATCGCTGCGCGCAATCCGGTCAGATGGCTTCCGCCATCGCGCTGCGGGATATTGTTGGTGAAGCACAGCACCGCCTCCTGATAAGAATCATTCCACTGCATGGCAACTTCAACGGTAATGCCGTCGCGTTGGCCCACTGCGTGAAACACGTTGCCGTGCAGGACCGTCTTGTTGCGATTGATGAATTCGACGAAGCCTTTTACTCCGCCGGAAAAAGCGAATGTCTCTTCCTTGCCAGTCCGCTGGTCAATCAGCTGTATTCTGACGCCATTGTTCAGAAAGGACAGTTCACGCAGCCGTTTTGCCAGAATGTCGTAGTGATATTCAACAGCACCGAACGTTTCCGTGTTGGCGAGAAAATGCACCTCGGTGCCGCGCCGTTCGGTATTGCCTGAAATTACAAGCGGGCTAACGCGAACACCACCTGCAAATTCCATGAAATGGGTGTGACCATCCCGACGAATCGTCAGGCGTAGCCATTTGGACAAGGCGTTGACGACAGAAACTCCGACGCCGTGAAGGCCTCCGGAGACTTTATAGGCGTTGTCGTCGAACTTGCCACCTGCATGCAATTCGGTCATCACTATTTCAGCGGCAGATCGCTTCTCTTCGTCGTCCTCCTTGATGCCGGTAGGAATGCCGCGCCCGTTGTCCAGCACGCTTATCGAATTGTCTATGTGGATCGTAATCAGTATCTCGTCACACACGCCGGCGAGGGCTTCGTCGATCGAATTATCGACAACTTCAAATACCATGTGGTGCAATCCGGTGCCATCGGAAGTATCTCCAATGTACATACCGGGGCGTTTGCGTACGGCATCCAGTCCTTTCAGGATCCGTATGCTGTCAGTGTCGTAGTGGCGCACTGTTGCAATGCCTTGGACGAGCGGGTTGTCTGCTTCCCTTTCCCGCGGATCGGCCGGAAGTCCGTCGCCGAGGACACCGGGCAGCAAAGCAGGTGTCGATATTGATGGCTCGTTATTCAGCGGGTCAGTCATATATTCCCTTAAATTCGCATCGGCATCACGACGTACTTGAAGTCATTCCGGTCAGGCACGGTGATCAATGCGCTCGAACTCGATTCACCCAGTCCGCAGTCGATTTCGGGGACGTTTATATTGTTGAGTACGTCGAGGAGGTAGCCAACATTGAAACCGATATCGAGGGTTTCCCCTTTGTAGTCCACATCGAGTTCTTCCTGCGCCTCTTCCTGTTCCGTGTTGCTGCAGATTATTGTCAAGGTCCCGTCTGAAAGTACCCAGCGCACACCGCGAAATTTATCGCTGGTGAGAATCGCCGCTCGCTGCAGCGCCTGCAGCAGTGCGATGCGGTTGAGACGCAGCTTTTTCGGTTGTTCCTGGGGAATGACGCGGGTGTAATCCGGGAATTTTCCATCTACCAGTTTAGACACCAGGAGTACATCACCGAAGCTGAACCTGGCCTGGTTCGCGGATAATTCAATGAATACCGGGTTGTCGCTGTCTTCCAGGAGTTTGGACAACTCTATGATGGTTTTCCGGGGCAGAATAACCTCCTGGCCAGGGAGTTCCTTCACGCTCAGTTCCTTGCTTGCGAACGCCAGACGGTGTCCGTCGGTCGCCACCAGCCGCAACTCTCCCTCGCTCAGAACCATCAGCAGCCCGTTCAGGTAATAGCGGATATCCTGCTGCGCCATTGCATATTGAACCAGTCCGAGCTGGCTCTTCAGGTCCCTTTGCGGCATGGTGAAACTGCTGGCTGCGCCCTCGGCTGCCGCCAGTCTGGGAAAATCTTCAGCGGGCAGCGTCTGCAGATTGAAGCGGCTCTTGCCCGATCTGACTTGAAGCTTCTTTTCCTGTAGTGCAAGGCTGACTTCGCTTCCATCCGGCAATGCGCGAAGTATGTCGAACAGCTTACGGGCGCCGACCGTAGTCGTCCTGGATTCATTCACGGGTTCCGTGGTCGCTCCTGCCGTTATCTCGATCTCGATGTCCGTTGCAGTGAATTCAATTCTGGCCGGGCCGCGAGAAACGAGTACGTTTGTCAGAATGGGCAGTGTGTGCCGGCGTTCGATGATGCCGGTAACGGCTTGCAAAGGCTTGAGCAAGGCTTCCCGGCTGGTTTTAATTAAATTCATTTTGTTATCCTTGATGATGATGATGATGCCGGGCTTTTCTGTGGATAAGTACCCGGATCGCGCTCTGGTAGGGATCGGCAGGGTGAACTGCCTGTGGGTAGTCATCCGGAAAGCCGGGTGCCAAGCATGAACAAAATTCACGCATCGTCCGAAAACCCATGTTGTTCACAATTCATCCCCAGGAATCCTGCGCTTCATACAAGCTATCCTTTCAGCACCTGCTCAAGAACGTGGTAATCGCGATTTATCACGTGATCTTTCTCGCGCAGCGCTGCAATGGTGCGGCAGGCATGCAGGACTGTGGTGTGATCGCGTTTGCCGAAAGCGTCTCCTATATCCGGCAAGCTCATTTGTGTAAGATCTTTGGCAAGTGTCATCGCGACCTGGCGTGGGCGGGCTACGTTTCTGGTTCGTTTCTTGGAATGCATGTCCGACACCTTTATCTTGTAGAAGTCCGCAACCGTTTTTTGTATGTTTTCTATGGTGATTTGCCGGTTCTGTGCAGACAGAAGATCGCGCAATGCATCCTTTGCGGTCTCTAGAGTGATTTCTTTTCCGTTGAAGCGCGAATAGGCAATGACGCTTTTCAAGGCGCCCTCCAGTTCACGCACATTGGAGCGGATGTGTTTTGCTACGAAAAAAGCGACGTCTTCGCTGATGTTGAACGCCAGGGCCTCCGCCTTCTTTAGAATAATAGCGACGCGCATTTCCTGTTCCGGCGGTTCGATCGCGACAGTCAGTCCCCAGCTGAACCGGGACTTGAGGCGCTCGTCTATGCCCGTAAGGTCTTTTGGGTAGGTGTCGCAGGTTATGATGACCTGCTTGTGGGCTTCTATAAGGGCGTTGAAGGCGTAGAAAAACTCTTCCTGCGTACGGTCTTTGGCCGTAAAGAACTGGATGTCGTCTATCAGCAGCAGATCCAGCGAATGGTAATAGCGCTTGAATTCGTCGAAAGACTTCTGCTGATACGCTCGAACAACGTCGGAAATGTATTGGGCTGCGTGCAGGTAGCGAACGCGCATACCGGGGTGGAGCGCCAAGACGTTGTTACCAATGGCGTGAATCAGATGGGTTTTCCCCAGACCCACTCCGCCATAGACAAATAGGGGGTTGTACGAAATTCCAGGACGATCCGAAACCTGTATCGCAGCCGCGCGCGCGAGTTGATTTGCTTTCCCGGCGACGAAGTTATCGAAGGTAAATTCCGAAATGAGGCTGGAACGCTCTACACCGGAGGTTCTGGTCTTGCTGGTAGTTTCCCGCGCCGCCACAGGAGGCAGGATTGTCGAGGCGTTTTGTGCTGTGGCGATCACGCTGGGCGCGGTTTCCTTGAGAATCAGCGATACGCGCACAGGGGTTGAAAAAAAATCGTTGGCGAGGACTTCAATTCGCGGAACAAAGCGATCCTTGACCCATTGCAGCACAAAACGGTTTGGGGCGACCAGACGTAGTTCCCCGTCGGGGGCCTTTTCCGCATCGACGCAAAGGGGTCGAATCCAAGTGTTAAACTGTTGAGCAGGAAGCTCTTTTTCGAGCCTTCCCAGGCACGAAAGCCAGAAGCTTTGCATGGGGATATGAAGCTTTTTTGTGACGATCAAGAATTCGAAATTTTACTCCTTCCTGAGGGAGTTATCCACAGGATGAATCGACTTAAGCCATTGACAGATTGTTGCAGAAGGTCGTCTAATGGTTGGTTACGTCCGCTCTTGGGAATTGGTTATGAAACGTACATTTCAACCGTCAGTTGTTAAAAGGAAACGCACCCACGGATTTTTGGTGCGAATGCGCAGTCGCGGCGGCAGGGCGGTAATCCGCGCGCGGCGCGCGAAGGGCCGGGCTCGGCTCGCTGTTTGAAAGAACGCAGGCGCTACACGCGTTCGCAGCGGCTTGGCAAGCATGAGATCGCGGCGCTGCTGTTGAATGGGCGCAAATTGCGCGGGCGCCGAGTACTTGTTCAGGTTTGCCCCAACGCGGTCGGGTACGCACGGCTAGGCCTCACCACGTCCAAACGATACGTACCGCTGGCGGTCGGACGCAATTGCATCAAGCGATTGGTGCGCGAATGGTTCCGGATCTGCCAAGGGCGACTTGGCGCGGTGGACCTGCTGGTCCGGCTCATGGCGCCCGCGGCGCCAGCCGACGTCGCGCAGGAACTGAATGCATTGTTTCCCGGCTGCCGGTAGTGAGGCGGTTGCTGGGGTTTCCTATCGTAGTCTATCGGTATCTCGTCAGTCCGTTGCTCGGGTCCCGTTGCCGATTTCATCCGTCGTGTTCGGCGTACGCTCTCGAAGCGTTGGAGCGCCACGGTGCCGCTCAGGGCTGCTGGTTGTCGGTGCGGCGATTGTGCCGTTGTCATCCCTGGCACCCCGGCGGATACGACCCGGTTCCTTAAGAGAAAGCATTTCTTCGCGCAATGGATACCCAACGACTGGTACTTTTCTTTGTATTTGCGTTTTCCATTCTGATGTTGTGGGACGCATGGCAGAAGGCGCAGCATCCGCCCGCCTCGGCATCGACCCCGCAATCCCAGATCGGCGTTCCTTCGCCTACACCTGCGGCATCACCGGTGGTACCGCAGCCGGCTTCGCCACAGGTTAAGCCGGGTGATAGCCCGGCGGGGGTGCTGGTTCCTACACCAGCGCTGTCATCCATGGTCGCGCCGGCAGCCGGCGTGACGTCTCTGCCGCGCGAACGCATCCGGACGCGGACAGACACGCTTGCCGTTGAAATTGACAGTTTGGGCGGTGATATTGTCTACGTGGAATTGCTGAATCACCGCGATACGCTGGATCAGAACAAGAACTTTATCCTGCTCGGGCCGGAGCATCAGTATTTTGCGCAAAGCGGGTTGATCGGTCCTGGTTTGCCGAATCACAGGACGCTTTACAGTATTGTCAAACGGGAAGCGGCGCTGGCGCCCGGGAAGGACTCTCTGGAGATCGCGCTGGAAGCTGCGACGCCGAACGGGTCGGTGGTGACGAAAGTCATTACCCTCCACCGCGGAGGCTATGTTATCGATGTGCGGCATGACATCAGGAATGGCGGTGGTGCCGCGCTGGCGGCGCATGCCTATTTCCAGATCACGCGTGACGGAAAATCGCCGGCGGGGGATACCGCGATGCTGCAGACCTACACGGGCGCGGCGGCGTACACGGATCAGGAGAAATTCCTGAAAGTCGCCTTCGGGGATATCGACAAGAACAAGACCGGTTACCCCAAGACCGCGGACAATGGCTGGATCGCAATGCTTCAGCATTATTTTGTCGCGGCGGTTCTGCCACCCGATAAGACGCCGCGGGAGTTTTATACGCGCAAACTCGCGGAGAATTTTTACGCAGCGGGCGTGATCCTGCCGATATCCGCAGTTGCGCCCGGCGCGTCTGCGCAATCCTCGGTGAGGATGTTCGTCGGGCCGCAGGACCAGGATTTGCTGACAGCGGTCGCCCCGGGACTTGATCTGGTTGTCGACTACGGCTGGCTGACGGTCATTGCGGCGCCGCTTTTCTGGCTGCTCCAGGTGTTTCACAAGTGGACCGGCAATTGGGGTCTGGCGATCATCCTGCTTACTGTAGTCATCAAGGGTATTTTCTTTCCCCTGTCGGCGGCGAGCTATCGCTCGATGGCGAAAATGAAACTGGTCACGCCCCGCCTTACGAAACTGCGTGAGCAGTATGGGGACGACCGGATGAAAATGAACCAGGCGATGATGGACCTGTACAAGCAGGAGAAGATCAACCCGCTGGGTGGTTGCCTGCCGATCGTGGTGCAGATCCCGGTATTTATCGCGCTCTACTGGGCGCTGCTTGCCAGCGTCGAACTGCGTCATGCACCGTTCTATTTGTGGATACACGATCTGTCGGCTGCCGATCCGTTCTACGTACTGCCGGCCGTGATGATGGCGTCGATGGTGTTGCAGACAAAAATGAATCCGACGCCGCCGGACCCGGTGCAAGCCAAGGTCATGATGGTCATGCCGTTTGTCTTCGGTGTGATGTTCTTTTTCTTCCCGGCCGGGTTGGTGCTGTATTGGGTGGTGAACAACATTCTCTCGATCGCGCAGCAATGGCAGATTACCCGCATGATCGAGGGGGAGAAGGCGGCCTCGGTCGCCCGGCGCTGACCCGCCGCTGGCATCGCCGGGTCCCCCGTGAGTACCGGCAGCGACACTATTGCCGCTATCGCAACGCCGCAGGGACGGGGCGGAATCGGTGTGGTGCGGGTTTCGGGGGCCGATCTCAAGTTGCTTGCGCGAGGCCTGATAGGCGCTTTGCCGCCGGCGCGCCGCGCGACGCGGGCCGAATTCCTCGACGCAGCAGGCCAGCCGATCGATGATGGCGTCGCGCTGTATTTTTCGGCGCCGGCATCCTATACGGGTGAGGAGGTGCTGGAACTGCAGGGGCACGGCGGTCCGGTCGTTATGCAGATGCTGCTGAAGCGGTGCGTGGAACTCGGTGCCCGCTTGGCGGAGCCGGGAGAATTTACACGTCGTGCGTTCCTCAATGACAAGCTGGACCTGGCCCAGGCCGAGGGCGTCGCCGACCTCATCGAAGCGGCCACCGAGGCGGCGGTCCGATGCGCCCGACGTTCGCTCAGCGGAGATTTTTCCCGAGCGGTGGAAGACCTGGTGCAGCAGACGACCGACCTGCGCATGCGGGTCGAATCGGCGCTGGATTTCCCCGAAGAAGACATCGAGGCAGAGGATACGGATCAGGTGCGCGTGCGTCTGGCGCGCCTGAGGACGGGGCTCGAGAAAGCGCGCGCAAGCGCCCGGCAAGGGAGCATCCTGCGTTCCGGTCTGCAGGTTGTACTCGCCGGGCAGCCCAATGTGGGTAAATCCAGTCTGCTGAACCAGCTTGCCGGGGAGGAGCTGGCGATTGTCACGCCGATTCCCGGCACAACCCGGGATAGCCTGCGGCAGATCATTCAGATCGCGGGTGTCCCTGTCAACATTGTTGATACAGCCGGACTGCGGGATACGCACGACGAAGTGGAAAGCCTTGGTGTCGCGCGCAGCTGGTTTGAGATAGGTCGTGCCGACGTCTTGTTACTTGTGATCGAGGACGCGCAGGGCATGATGGCCGCCGATCGTGACGTGCTTGCCCGCGTGCCGCAGACATTGCCGCGGCTTATCGTTCACAACAAAATCGACCTGTCCGGCAATGCGGCGCGAGCGGCCTCCCATCACGGTGAAACGACAGTTTTCCTTTCTGCAAAGACCGGCGCCGGCGTCGAGGCGCTGCGCAGCGAATTGCTGCGAATCGCCGGGTGGCAGGAAGGGGTGGAAGAACTTTTCATGGCGCGAGAGCGCCACATCGAAGCATTACGTGCGGCTGCGGGATATCTCAGTGCCGCCGAGGAACTCATGTCGCAACGTGAATTATTTGCAGAAGAATTACGTCTGACGCAGCGCGAACTAAGCACCATCAGTGGCGAATTCACCGCCGATGATCTGCTTGGCGAGATTTTTTCCCGATTTTGCATCGGAAAATAGCGCATTTTCAGGAGAGCGATATGCAGCTCATAACCTTTCGCGATTTGTTCGACCATATAGGGGAGAAGCGGATGAAATTCAGCAAACGCGCGGAGACCCTGTCGGGAGAAGAGGTCGAAATGCGCGGGTATCTGGCAGCCATGCACAAGGACCCGCGTCAAATCGTGCTCGCCGGCGAGGCCGGCGTGTGCCCCGATTGCGCCGATGCGCCGGTTCCGTGTGTGCATCTGCCAGGTTTTGTGCCAGGCGGCGGTTTGTTCAGTTCGCAGGCGGTGCGCCTGAACGGGCGGCTTGCATTTGGCTTCGCCATTGTTGCGGAAGGGTACGCATCGTTTTTGCGACTGGAAGGCGCCTCCGTCGCGACCGGACTCAGAGCCTGTGAAAAATTATAAAAATATCCGTACTACCTGGTCCACGGTTAGAGCGCTGGTACGTTAAGAGAGCTATGACAACGCGAGATGGAATCGAGATGACAAGCGAAAGCGGAGAATTGTTCGAGGGGACTCTGGTGCA
>SHXF01000041.1 GCA_009693435.1 Betaproteobacteria bacterium
TTCCCCAAAAGGGCGAATATTTCCGCTCTAAGAAATCTGGTCAGTGTTAAAAGAGGCAGATAACGCCCAGCCACATAGGAGAACTAGTTCCGCGTCTGGGCGTGGTTACCGTGGCGGTCAGGACATCAGTTAAAGCGGAGTTATGGACGTCATGCAGATGCGAACACGAACTTCAGTATTGTTGCTCTCGGCAGCGTTCATGCTGCCCGCGGCCAACGCCGCCGACCCCATCAAGATCGGCGTGCTGCTGCCCACCACGGGCTCGCTCGCCGGACTGACCGAAGACATGATACGCGGGGCCAGGCTCGCCATCGATGAGGCCGGGGGTTCGGTGGCTGGGCGCAACATCGAACTCATTGTCGAAGACGACGAAGCCAAGCCCGCAGTCGGCCTGGATAAAGCCAAGAAGATGATCCTTTCCGACAAGATCGAGATCCTGAGTGGCCTGTCTTCCTCGGCCGTGGCGCTGGCTGTGACGCCGTACGCCGTGCAGCGCAGAACCCCGGTTGTGATCATGCTGGCGGGCGCAAATGACCTGACAGGCGAGAAATGCAGCCCCTGGGTGTATCGCCTTTCGTATTCTTCGTGGCAGGTTGCCTCGCCACTTGGACCGTGGCTGGCGCAACAGGGAAAGAAGCGGGTATTCGTACTCGGATCCGACTACGTATCGCCGCGCGAAATGGTTGCGGGTTTCCGCGACACGTTTACCAAAGCCGGTGGAACGATTATCGGTGAGGCCTGGGCGCCGTTCGGCCAGACGCAGGACTACGGCCCCTACCTCGCGCTGGCAAAGGCGGCCAACCCCGACGCGATCTACGCGGTGTTCTATGGCGGCGAGGCCATTCTTTTCATCAAGCAGTACGACTCGTTCGGCATGAAGAGCATTCCGCTGACCAGCCCGCTGGGACTTGTTTCCAGCCTGTTGCGGGGCGCGCAGGGGCCGGCCTCCGCGGATGTCATCTCGTCGGTCAACTATTTCGCGGAAAACAACACGCCGGAGAACAACGAATTCAACAAGAAGTTCCAGGACAAGTTCAAGAAACAGCCCTCGGAGTTCTCCGCGTTCGGGTACGACACGATGCGCTTCATGATAGAAGGGCTGAAGAAGACCAATGGCAAGACGACCGACAGGCAGGCGTTGCTCAAGGCGATGAAAAGCGTTTCGTTCGTCGGCCCGCGCGGCCCGCTGCGCATCGATCCCAAGACCAATCACGCCATTCAGGACGTCTACATCACCAAGACCGAGAAGCGTGGGGAGGGCGTGGTCGCGGTCCCGCTTGCGACCATCAAGGACGTTGCCGCACCTGCGTCGGGTTGCGTCCTGAAGTAACGCAGTTTCCCGAATCACCGCGGGGTCCGCTGGCGCCGGTAGTACCTCGATGGCAGGTCCGGGCCGCGTGTCCCGGACCCCGTCTCCTATTTGCAGAAGGCAGAGAATGAATTTCAGCAAGGACAGCTTGAATGTGGCCGGCTGCCGGGTGAATGTGCTCCGCGGCGGAGAGGGCGCGCCGCTACTGGTTCTTCACGGCATGGAAGGGGGTGGCAGATGGCTGCCCTACATGGACGATCTTGCAGGAAACCATCAGGTGATCGCACCGGAGCATCCGGGCTTCGGTCACAGCGACTCGCCGGATTGGCTGGAAAGCGTGGTCGACCTTGCCCAGTTCTATCAGGAGTTTCTCCAGGCGCAGGGCCTGGAAGGCGTGCACGTACTGGGTAATTGCCTCGGCGGGTGGATTGCCATGGAGATGGCGGTCGCCTGCTCGCACCGACTGACATCGTTGATCCTGTCCGCGCCACCGGGAATCCAGGTCAAGGGTGTGAGCAAGGCGGATCTGTTTATCATTCCGCCGGCAGAAGCCGCCCGCCTCTGCTTTCACGACAAGGCGCTGGGAGAGTCTGCGGCAGCGGAGGTCGCAAACGCGAAGGATGCGGAACTGGATCTTCATCTCAAGAACCGGGCCATGCTCGCGCGGCTGGCCTGGCAGCCGTACTTCTACCGTCCGGCGTTGCGCAAGTGGCTGCATCGCATCACCATTCCGACCCGGATACTCTGGGGCAGGGAAGACCGGTTCCTGTCCACTGCGCACGCGGGGCCGCTGGCCGAGCTGATCCCCGGCGCGCGGGTGTCCGTCCTGCCCGAGTGCGGTCATTTTCCCTTCATTGAACAGCGGTCTGCGTTTGTTGGCCGTGTCAACACACTTCATTCGGAGCAAGCACGATGAAAGTGTTCCTGTTCCACCTCATGCCGTACGCGGATCTCGATCTGGCCTATACCGAGAAGCACAATTCGGCCTGGGTGACGCTGCCGAACACCTACTTCGACGTTGCAAAAGGCACGGCGCTCTACAACCGCTATCTGGACGAGCTGGAATTCGCCGACGAGCTGTCTTTCGACGGCGTGGTCGTGAACGAGCATCACCAGAACGCTTACGGGCTCATGCCCTCGCCGGTGGTGATCGCCGCGGCGCTGTCGCGCCGCACCAGCAAGGTCAAGATCGCGATTCTGGGAAATGCCTTCTGCCTGCGTGAACACCCGCTCACGCTGGCGGAGGAGCACGCGATGCTGGACCACCTTACCGGGGGGCGCATCATCACCGGGATGGTGCGCGGCATCGGCGCCGAATATTTTTCCATGGCCGTGTCGCCTGCCGTCTCGCATGAGCGCTACCACGAGGCGCACGATCTCGTGATCCAGGCCTGGACACGCCCGGGGCCCTTCGAATTCGAAGGCAAGCACTACCACTTCCGCTACGTGAATCTCTGGCCCAAACCGGTGCAGCAGCCGCACCCGCCGATCTGGGTCCCCTCCCAGGGCAGCCGGGAAACGGTCGAATGGGCGGCCGATCGCCGCTACGTGTACCTGCAGTCGTTCAGTCCGGTCCCGGCGGCCAAGCGCTATTTCGATCTGTACCGGGAAATGGCCGAGCAGAAATTCGGCTATACCGCAGAGCGCAGCCAGTTCGGCTGGACGGTGTTCGTGTATGTGGCGCAAACGGATGAAATCGCGTTGCGCGAATCCAAGCCGCATATCGAGAACTTCTTCGAGAAATTCCTGAAAATGCCCATGGAGATGATGTTTCCGCCCGGCTACCTCACGCAGGCTTCGTACAAGGGAATGATCGCGGCCAAGGGCGGGAATTTCCAGAAGCGCACCGCCGAGTCGCTGATGGAGACGGGCATGTTCGTGTGCGGCAGCCCGAAGACGGTGCGCGAAATCCTGACGCGCCGCTACCACGAGCTCGGATTCGAATACATGCTGCCGATGCTGCAGTTCGCCACGTTGCCGGCGGACCAGACGCGCAGGAGCATGGAACTGTTCGGCCGCGAGGTATTGCCCCAGCTGCAACAACTCGACACGCCATACAAGGCGTCGGTGGCCGCATAGGCTGTCGTCGGGGAGCTTGACGATGGGCCTGGACAGCTCCTTTGTCGCCATACAGCTGGTAAACGGGCTGCAGCTGGCAATGCTGCTTTTTCTGCTATCCATGGGCTTGTCGGTTGTCTTCGGTCTGATGGACTTCCTCAATATGTCCCATGGAACCATCTACGCCTTCGGCGCCTATCTTGCCTATGCCATCACCAAGGCGACCGGATCGTTCTGGCTGGCCTTGCTTTGTGCGCCGCTCATTGCGGCGCTTATAGGCTGGGTGCTCTACGTCGCCGTCCTGAAGCGCACCCAGCCGATGGGCCATCTGGTGCAGGTGCTGGTGACGCTGGGCATCCTGTACATCGGGCTGGACGGCGTGCGCCTGCTGTTCGGCGGCGCGCCGCTGGGCGTGAGCGAGCCGGCGATCCTGAGTGGCGCGGTGAATCTGCTGGGGCAGCCCTATCCGCTCTATCGTCTTTTCCTGATCGGCCTGGGTGCGGTGATCGTGGTGCTGCTCTACTTCGGCCTGGAGCGGACACGCTTTGGCGCGATCGTGCGGGCCGGCGTGGACGATCGCGTCACGGTGCAAACTCTGGGCATCGACATCGAGCGCGTCTTCGTGCTGGTGTTCTGCCTGGGCGCCTACCTGGCCGGCCTCGCCGGCGTGGTGGCGGCGCCGGTGTTCGGTGTCTATCCGGGCATGGACGTGGCGATACTGATCCTGGTGCTGATCGTCGTCGTGGTCGGCGGGATGGGCAGCCTGAAGGGCGCGATCATGGGCTCGCTGCTGATCGGCATGGCCGACACATTCGGCAAGATCCTTCTGCCCAAGTTTTCCTCCGTGGCGATTTACGTTCTGCTTGCGGTCATTCTCCTGCTTCGACCGGGCGGACTCATTCCGGCCCGTCGCTACGAACAATGAGGCACGTTGAGTGGTTGCGCTGGACGCTGCTGCTCGTCGTAGCCGGGGCCGGAGCAGTCGGGATCCTGACGGGCGATCTCTTTCTCCAGGAAAAGGTCGCCGAGGTGGCCATCTTCGCCATTTTCGCCCTCTCGGTGGATTTTCTCGCGGGCTACGTCGGTCTGATTTCGTTCGGGCATGCGGGATTCCTCGGCATAGGCGCTTACATGCTCGCCTACCTCACCTTGCTGAATCGCTGGCCCATGGGCATGGCCACTCTGGCTACACTCGCAGCCGGAACGCTGGCGGCACTGCTGGTGGCCCTGCTGGTGGTGCGCACCCGGGGAACGGTCTTCATTATGGTGACGCTCGCGTTTTCAATGATGTTCTATGCATGGGCCCTGACCAACGAATCGTTCAAGGGCGCGGACGGCGTGTCGGGAATCGCGCGCATCGACTTGTCGGTTCTGGGGCTGGACCTGGACGAACCGGCGCACTTCGCCTGGTTCTGCATGATTGCAATGCTGCTGGTTTTCCTCGTTCTGGACGTGCTGACCCGTTCGCCGTTCGGCCGAATGCTGACCGGCATCCGGCTGAACGAAAACCGCATGCGCGCACTGGGATGCAGGGTGGTTCACTACAAGTGCGCCGCCTTCGCAGTGTCGGGACTGATGGCCACCGTGGCCGGTTGCCTGGGGGCGCAGCATTCCGGCTTCGTTTCTCCGGACGTGGCCTTCTGGACCGTGTCGGGCGATGTCCTGATTGCCATCATCATCGGCGGGCTGGGAAGCCTGACCGGCGCGGTGGCCGGGGCCGCGATACTCATCGGCCTCAAGTACGGGTTGTCGCTCATCACACCCTACTGGCTGTTGGCGCTCGGGCTTGTCTTCGTGGCCGTCGTGATGCTTGCGCCCGAGGGACTGTTCGGCCGACTGTCTCGTTGGCTGGGCCGTGGCAGGCTCGGCGCCAGGGTGAAGCCATGAGCGCGGTGCTGGCGGCGCGTGAATTGAGAAAATCGTTCGGCTCGCTGGTCGTCATCAACGATGTATCGCTGCACGTAAAGGCGGGAACGCGCCACGCCGTGATCGGCCCGAACGGCGCGGGCAAGACGACGCTCTTCAACCTGCTGGCGGGCCAGCTGACTCCGGATTCCGGCCGCATCGAGTTTCGTGACAGGGATATCACCCGCACTGGCATCGACGCGCGCAGCCGCGCCGGGTTGGCGCGCAGCTACCAGCGGAACAACCTGTTCAGGGAATTGTCCGTTCTTGAAAGCCTGGCGACGGCCTGCGCGATACGCGCGGGCATCGGGCCCGTTTTCTGGCGTAGGTTTGTGCGGCGCGATGCGGTCCACGCGCGTGCAGTGGAGATCGCCGAACTCGTGGGCATCGCCGAAGACCTGGGCACGGTGACCCAGCACCTTTCCTATGGAACGCAGCGTCAACTGGAAGTGGGCCTTGCGCTGGCCTGTGAACCCGAGGTGCTGCTGCTCGACGAGCCGACCTCGGGGATGAGTCCGGAGGAAACCGCCGAGATGCAGCGCCTGATCGAAAGGCTGCCCAAGGCGCTGACCGTCCTCATCATCGAGCACGACATGGATGTCGTGTTCGGTCTTGCCGACCGCATTACGGTGCTTGATTACGGGCGGGTGCTGGTCGAAGGG
Source organism: Betaproteobacteria bacterium (assembly GCA_009693435.1). Next base: position 5,935 of record SHXF01000041.1, read on the forward strand.
ACCGCGTCGGAAGTGCGCGGAAGCGATGCCGTCAGGGAGCGCTACCTCGGGATTCAGCCAGGATGAGCGCGACCCCATTGCTCGTTGTGGAAGACATCCACACGTACTACGACGAGAGCCATATTCTCCAGGGCGTGTCCTTCTGCGTTCCGGAGAACACGGTGGTCTCGGTGCTGGGCCGCAATGGCGCCGGCAAAACGACGGTGCTGCGCTCCATCATGCAGATGACTCCTCCCAGGCGCGGGCGGGTGCTTTTCGACGGTAAGCCGCTTGATGGCCTGCCCCTCCACCGGGTTGCGCTGGCCGGCATCGCGCTGGTGCAGGAAACGCGCGCGATTTTTCCATCGCTCAGCGTGGCGGAAAATCTGGCGATCGCCGAACGTTCTGGCGCTGCGGGCAGGCGCTGGACCGTGGAGCGCATATTCGAGTCTTTCCCGGTTCTGCATACACGCCGCGACAACGGCGGGATGCAGCTGTCGGGCGGCGAGCAGCAGATGCTTGCGATAGCACGCGCGCTGGTTGCCAATCCGCGCCTGATTCTCATGGACGAACCGAGCGAAGGCCTGTCGCCGCTCATCGTTCTGGAAGTGGGCCGGATACTCGCGCGCCTGAAGGAAGAGCGCATGACCTTGTTGCTGGTCGAGCAGAATTTCGCGCTTGCCACCGAGCTTGCCGATGAAAACATCGTTCTGGGAAAAGGCAGGATCCGCTGGCAGGGCGCAACGCCGCTGCTGCGCGATGCGCAAGAAGTGAAATCCACATGGTTGGGCGTGTAATGCGGGACTGTGCCCGCAATGGCGGCCTGATCCATAACCTGTCGTCATAGAGGAACAAGACATGACTGCCGAATCCAGGCTTCCGCCCGTACGCCGCGTGGTGACAGGGCATACGACCGATCGCAAGGCGACCGTCCTCATCGACGGCCCGGCGCCCGTGACGCGCAATCCCGCTCCCGGCCTGAGTTCGGCAACGTTGTGGTGCACCGAGCGCACCCCGGCGCCCATCCCGGTCGGGACGGACATCGAAGACATGGGCGCGCGGACGGGCAGCGTGCCACCGCTAAAGAATGGAACGCGATTCGCGGTGCTCGATTTCCTGCCCGGCAATACCTCGTGGATGCATCGCACCGAGTCCGTCGACTATGTCGTCGTGATGTCCGGCGAGATCGACGTGAGCATCGACGATGCGACGCTGACCCTGAGGGCCGGGGACGTGATGGTTCAGCGGGGAACCAACCATGCGTACTTGAATCGCGGCACCGGAATCGCGCGGGTGGCGTTCATGATGGTCGATGCGGAACCGCTGGGATTCGGCAATACGTCGCACGCGCCGCGATCCGCCAAATAACAGTCCCATCGAATTGGCCGCCCGCGCGAAAATCCCTGGGGTAGTATTTCGGAAGGATTCAGTCATGCGCGTATCCATTGCTGTGCGTCGGCCAGACTTCCTGCGAAGGTGAAACCCATGAACATCAACCCCCATGACCTGTTGCACGCCGGCGAGGTTCTGCTCGGCGATCTGATGTGCCTGCGCCGCGGCGAAGAGGTGCTCATCACCGCGGACACGGCGAGCGACCCGCGGGTGGCGGAGGCCGTGTTCGCCGCGGCGGAACGTCTCGGCGCGCGGCCGTTGATAACGACCGGCCGCCAGCTTCCGTTTCAGGGCAAGCTGGCCGATCCGTTCATATCGAAAGCCCAGGCGCAGATGGTGCTCACGTCGGATGTGTGGGTGGACCTGACGTTTCCCTATTTCGCCGGTTCGCACGCGCACGACGAGGCGATGAAAGCCGGACGAATACGCTACATGCTGGGCGGGGACATGGACGCGGGTTCTTTCCACCGCCTGTTCGGCCAGATCGACCTGGACGAGTATTACGCGATGCAGGACGCCTTCGATCGCGTATTCACCGAGGGCAGGCGCTGCCGCATCACCGCGCCGGGCGGCACTGATGTGAATTTCGTGCTGGCGAAAAGCGGCCTCGCAAAACCGCGCCATGCGGACAAGCCGGGCATGTACCTCGTTCCCGGTACCTGCTCCATCGCGCCCGACGTGAAATCGGTCAAGGGCACCATCGTCGTGAGCCACGGCTTCCACGAATTCTATGAACCGCTCGCTTCGCCGGTGACGCTCACCATCGACGGCCCGATCCGCAAAGTCTCGGGTGGCGGTGCCTCGCGCCTGCCGCTGGAGCGCGCGCTGTTGCGCGCCGGCGGAGGCCGGTACGGGTCAATCATTCATTTCGCCCAAGGCATGCATCCGGCAGCGCGCGTGACGGGCACCTGTTTCATCGAGGACATCCGCGCCATGGGAAGCAACGCCATCGGGCTGGGCATTCCGTGGTGGGAGCCCGGCGGCGGCGAAAACCACCCGGATGCCGTGATCACCGAGCAGTCGGTCTGGGTCGACGGCGAGAAAATCATCGAGGATGGTTTCATCATTGCGCCGGCGGAGCTCGTTGCGAAGGCGGCACGTCTGGCGCCCACGTCGATACGGGGAAGTTGATGCGCATCGTGATAGCGGGCGCCGGTATCGGCGGGCTGACTGCGGCGCTGGCGCTCAAGCAGCAGGGATTCGAGGATGTGCTGGTGGTGGAGCAGGCGCCCGAATTGCGCGAAGTCGGCGCGGGCGTTCAGCTGGGGCCCAACGCAGCCAAGGTGCTGCACAAGCTCGGCCTGGAAGATGCGTTGCGCAAGGTGGCCGTGGCGCCTGTCGGCACCCAATCGCGCAACTGGCGCTCGGGTCGCATCATCCGGGATTTTCCGCTGGGGGATGCTTATCGCGAGCGCTACGGTGCGCCGCATCTGCACATACACCGCGCGCATCTGCACGCGATGCTCGCCGACGCCGTCGGCCGGCAGTCGATCCGGCTTGCTTCGAAGTTTGCGGGCTTCTCGCAGGACGCGGGCGGCGTGACGCTGAAGCTCGTGTCGGGGGAGGAATTGCGCGGCGACGCATTGATAGGCGCGGACGGCGTGCACTCGGTGATACGCGCCGGCGTGCTGGGACCGGACAAGCCCCGGTTCTCGGGTCTCGCGGCATGGCGCGGCATTACGCCTGCCGATAGTCTGCGGCAGTTCGACATCGAAAAACATACTCACGCGTGGTGGGGGGCGAATAAGCACTTCGTCCACTACTACGTCGACAGCGGAAAACTGATGAACTGGGTCGGCGTCGTGCCGGCAGGCGAGTGGCGGCTGGAATCCTGGTCGGCGAAAGGCGGAAAGGACGAAGTGCTGGCCGAGTTCGACGGCTGGCACCCGATTGTGCGCGGCATCGTCGATGCTTCCACGGAGCATTTCAAATGGGCGCTGTACGATCGCGATCCCATGCCCGGCTGGAGCAAGGGCCGCGTCACGCTGCTCGGTGACGCGGCGCACTCGATGCTGCCGTTCATGTCGCAAGGGGCGGCGCAGAGCGTGGAAGACGGCTATGTGCTGGGGCTGTGTCTGGCGGGCAATCGTGACGATGTCGTGGCGGCGCTGGCGCACTACGAAGCCGTGCGCTATGAACGTGCCAGCCGTGTGCAGCTCGGATCGCGCGCCAACGGCGACGTGTTTCACCTCACCTCGCCCTGGCAGCGACTGATGCGCGATGTGCGCTTTCGCATCGCGTCGTTCACCCGCCACAGCGAAATCCACCGCAAGCTCGACTGGCTGTTCGGCTACGACTGCGAAGAGGCGGTGGCAAGGGCGGCGACAACCTGATAGCAGCCGATGCAAACGAGGAAAATATGAAACGAACCATCGTACTGACACTGCTTGCCGCGCTGGCGGGCGCCCCGTCGTTCGGCGTGGCGCAGGCGCAATGGCCGGAGCGGACTATCACGCTGTTGGTGCCGTTTCCGCCGGGGGGCGGGCTCGACATCACGGCCCGCCAGATCGCGCCGCTCCTGTCGAAAGAACTGGGGCAGGCCGTGGTGGTGGAGAACCGCGCCGGCGCAACCGGCAGCATAGGCGCCAGCGCGGTCGCGAAAGCGCCCCCGGACGGCTACCTGCTCCTGTGGAGTTCGCTCACCAGCCACGCGATACACGTTTCGCTCTATGGCGCGAGCGTGCCCTACAACCTGGAAACGAATTTCACCCCGGTCGTGGTGTTCGGCACCATCCCGCTGGTGTTCGTGGTCAACCCCGCCGTCAAGGCGAACAACCTGTCGGAGTTGATCGCGCTCGCAAAAGCGAAGCCCGGCGCCCTCGCTTTCGCCAGCGGCGGCAACGGCTCGGTGCAGCATCTTGCAGGCGAGATGTTCAAGCGCATGGCGGGTGTCGACATGCTGCATGTGCCTTACAAAGGCATAGGCCCAGCCATGAACGACCTGATAGGCGGCCAGGTGAATCTGGCCATCGAGAGCCTCGCCGCCACCCAACCTCATATCCGCTCCGGCAGACTGCGCGCACTCGCGGTCGCGTCGGCGCAGCGCGTCGCCACCATCCCGGACGTGCCGACGTCCGCTGAATCGGGGTTGCAGGGATTCGACGTCCCGGTCAACCTGTTCCTCATGGCGACGGCCGCCACGCCGGCGGCAGTCGTGGCCCGGCTGAACGGCGCGATGAAGACGGTTCTCGGCAGGCCGGAGTTCCGCGACAACCTGCAGGCGCAGGCGGTGGTCGCAACGTATCAGCCGCCGGAACAGGCGGCGCAACTGGTGCGGGAGGAACTGGCCAAGTGGGGCAGGGTGATTCGCGAGGCAGGCATAAAGCCTGAATAGAATATGAAAAATGGTAAGACAACTGCCTTTACCTGACCGTATATAGGGGACTTTGGCGCATAAATTAGTACAATTTATCGGGTTAGCGGTGCTGCACAACGCTATCTTCCGAACGCCCCGAGGAAGGGCATTCAGCTTGAATACGCCCATGACGGCCGGCTGTTTGTCTTTTCAAAATCGTCAGGTACCATGCCGAATGACCAATTGTTGACGGGGAGAAGCTCATGAAGCGGATGCAGACGGCAGGGTCCAGGCAATTGCTCGCCCTGTGCGTGGGACTGTCGCTGGCAGTCGGACAGTCGGGCATGTCGGGCGCGCAGGAATTGCGGCCGTATAAATTCGCTTCGGTAGGCGACAAGCCGACCAGCGCGGCCGAATTGTATTTCGGCCTGGGGCTGGAGAAGGGCTGGTTCAAGGAGGCGGGCATCGACTTCCAGGTGCGTCGCATGTTGGCCAATGTTGCCTACCCGGCCATCGTCTCCAACGATATCGACGGCGCGCTCTACGGCAGCAGTGCCGCAATCGCGGCGCTGCGCGGTGTGCCGCTCGTCGTGGCCTATCTCGACCAGATCAGTTCGCCCTGGAGCCTGGTCGTCGATCCCAAAAAGATCAAGACGCCCAAAGATCTGAAAGGCGCCCGCTGCGTGGCCGCAACGGGCGCGAAGACCGCCACGCATATCGCCTGGGCAGCAATGATCGACTCCATAGGCGGCGATCCACGCGCCTTTCAGGCGGTCGGCATCGGCCAGCCGCCACCCTTCTGGCTGGAGGCGTTGCGTACCGGCACCGCGGAATGCATTCTCGGCTTCGACGCTGCCTGGACCGGGGTCGCGCAACGCGAAGGTTACAAGGCGCTCGCCTATCTCCCCGACGTGTCTCCGATGCAGACCAACGGGCTGTCGGTATCCAGTGCGGCGCTCAAGGATCCCAAGCGACGTGAATTGCTCAAGGATGTGATCGGCGTGTTCCTGCGCAGCCATGCCTACATACGCGACATGAAGAACCGCTCCGAGGTCGCCGGCATCGTGCGCAACTGGATGGGATCGCCCAAGGCACTGCAGAATGAAGATTACGAGGCGGCGGTAGCCGAGATCGTACGGCTGGCGCCGCCCAAGGGTTACATCGAAAACGAATCCCTGCTGGACAACATGCTCAAGGCATCGCTCAAGTACGATATCTACGATGCCAAGGAATTCAAGGTCGATGTGTCCAAAGTCAGCATGAGCGCCGCCGGCGTGGTCGATCAGAGCGTGGCGCGAGAAGCCGCTGCCTGGGGCGCTCCGCGCTTCCGCCGTCCCTGAAACGTCGCCGCCGGATCTGAATCCGGCGGCCCATGCCGATGTTGAAGCGTGTCGCCCTGGGGCTGGCTGGATTTATGCTGCTCCTCTTGTGCTGGGAGGCGGTGTTCCGCTTCGGTATTCTCTCCGACCGCGTGGTGGCGTTTCCATCGACTTTCATCGCGTTTCTTGCCACCGGGCCGCGCATGGACGAATTTGTGCCGGCAATGATTTCCAGCGCCTGGCAGCTGGCTGCGGGTCTGGGGATGGGCGCGCTCGCGGGCGTCGTACTCGGTCTGTTGCTCGGGTGGTATCGGCGGCTTGGCAGCACGCTCGAACCAATGGTGGTTGCGATCAACGCGGTACCGCTGATTGCGGTGATTCCGTTGCTCATTGTCATGCTCGGGATAGGCGCCGGCACCGCGCTTGCGATTGTGTCGCTGTTCGCTTTTTTCCCGGTGTATTTCGCGGTGAGCAGCGCCGTCGCCCACGTCGATGTCAAGATCGTGCGCATGTGCCGCGTGTTCGGCGGCACCGACTGGCAGGTGCTGACCGGCATTGTTCTGCCCACCACCGTGCCAGCCATCACTGCCGGACTGCGCCTGAGCATGGGGAGAGCACTCACCGGCCTGGTGGTAGTCGAGTTGTTCATCGGACAGGGCGGCCTCGGCGCTGTCATCCTCAATGCCGTCAATCAGGGCATGCCGAATCTCGCCTTGCTGGCCGTGGTCGTGCTGGGAGCAGTCAACATGATCGCCTCAGCTGCCCTGCAACTGCTGCAAAGACGCGTGGAGGTCTGGCGTCCGCAGCATGCGGACGGCTGAATTCATGCGCGACAATCTGCTCAAGTATCTGCCTTTCGTGATTGTGCTCGTTGCATGGGAGGTTGGCGCCCGCAGCGGGCTCTTGAACCCGGTCTTTTTCAGCTCACCCAGCGGCGTAATCGCGGGCATTGCAGACTGGTTCGGCACCGGCAAGATTCTGCGGCATCTGGGCTGGACGCTGGGGGAGATACTGACCGGCATGGTGCTGTCGTTCGTCATCGGCGTGCCGCTCGGCATACTGATCGGTTGGTATCGTCCCTTCGGGGACATGTGGAATCCCACGCTGTTTTTTCTGGACGCCGTGCCCGTCATCGGGGTCGCACCGGCGCTGCCCCTGGTGGTCGGCCTGGGTCCCTGGACCGCCGTGATCCTGGTGATATTTCTGACCATCATGCCGACCATCCTGAGCGTGGCCGCCGGCGTGCGCACGGTTTCGCCGGATCTACTGCGCATGGGCCGCCACTTCGGCGCGCGCGATGGCCAGTTGTTCCGCAGCATCATCCTGCCATTCGTAGGTCCCTACATCTTCGGTGCGCTGCGCGGTAACATCGGGCGGGCGCTGGCCGGCGTCCTGGTCGGAGAGTGGCTGGGTTCCAGCGTCGGCCTGGGTTCGATGATGTTCGATGCGGCCGGCGTTTTCGAAGTGATCAGCGTCTATGTGGGCGCGCTGACCGTGGTCGCGATCAGCCTGGTGTTTTCCGCGCTCATTGCCCTGGCCGAGCGCCGTACCACGCAGTGGCGCGAAGCATGAGCTCGTGCCGCGCGACGATGAACCAGCACGCATGACTTCCCGCACCGACGAGCAACCATGATCTTCGACATGTTCGTGATTCCCGAGCAGAACCCACGCAATGCCGTGGAGACAGCGCGCTTTCTCGATGACCATGGATTCAACGGCGCCTGGATCGGCGATTCGCCCCCCATAGGCTGGGGTGATGTTTACGCGACGCTCGCGCTGTGCGCAGGCGCTACCTCCCGGATCAAGTTGCGCACCGGCGTGACCAATCCGCTCACGCGCCAGGCCATGGTGACTGCGAACGCCATCATCACCATCGACAGGATCTCCAACGGCCGCGCGCAACTCGGCATCGGCACCGGCGACAGTGCGGTGCGCGCGCTGGGGCTGAAACCGGCGAAGTTCAGCGTGGTGATCGACTACATCGCGGAAGTGCGCAGGATCTGCGCCGATCGCGGCAACAGAATTCCGGTGTATCTGGCGGCCAGCGGGCCGAAAGCCTTGATGCATGCCGGGCGGGTTGCCGATGGCGCAATGGTCAGCGTGGGCACCCATCCCAGTCTGGTGCGCCGCGCCCTGGAGCACATCGCCGCCGGCGCGCAGGAGGCGGGACGCAAGCTTGAAGACCTCGACGTCGCATTCATGGCAGGGCTGTCAATCGCGGATACCTGGGAAGAAGCCAAGCGGGAGGCGTCGGCGCTCGCGGCCCGCCGTGCTAAGGACGCGCAGTACCACCCGGAATTCTTCTTTCCCCCCGACCTCGAGCACCTGCGCGCGGAAGCGCTGGCCATTGCCGAGCACTACAACTACCGGGAGCATCTGAGCGCCGATGCCGCCCACGGCCGCCTGGTCACCGACCGTATCGTCGACGCTTACACGCTGGCGGGAACGTCGGACGCCTGCGCAACCAAGCTTGAAGCCATGCGCCAGGCGGGGGCGGATCACATTGTGTTGTTTCCATCGGGCCACGACCGCCTGGGTGCGATGCGGCGGTTCACCCATTCCGTCATGGACCAGTTCCGATAATTCAGCATAACCGGATCACAACCAGGAGAGATCGCATGTCAGTGGTGCTGTTCACCGTCAAGGCAACCATACCGAAGGAAAAGGAAGACGCTTTCAACCGCTGGTACAACGAAGTGCATTGTCCGCACCTGCTGCGCTACGCAGGCGCGGTCAGCGCGCGCCGCTACCGTACCATCATGGGCGACGACAAATACCAGTACATGGCCCTGTATGAGTTCCAGGACGAAGCGACGTTCCAGCGTTTCATGAAATCGGATCATCTCGCGGAATTGCGAGACGACTACAACGCGGTCTATGCCGACAGCGAGCGGCAGATCGCGGCCTATGCGCAGATCTGGCCCTGATTGGCCGGCGCATTGGAGTGCGCCTTGAGCGACGCGGGAATCCAGTCACACGCCGAAAAGCTGAGTGTCGAGCGGCTGGGCGTGAGCTACGTCAATCCGCGCACCGGCCAGCCATTGCGGGTACTGGACGAGGTCACGTTCGGAATAAGGGATCGCGAATTTGTGTCCATCGTCGGACCGAGCGGCTGCGGCAAGACCACTCTGCTGCACTGCCTGGCCGGGCTGCAGGAGGCGAGTCAGGGGCGCATCCTGTGCGACGGCGAGAACGTGGCGTCCGGCAGCCGGAAGCTTGCGATGGTGTTTCAGGCGCCGACCCTGCTGCCATGGCGGAACGTCGCCGACAACGTTGCCTACGGCCTCAGTCTGCAAGGCCGCGACAACCCGGCGGCGCGGCAGCGCGTGAACGCGCTCATTGCCCTGGTCGGTCTACACGGCTTCGAGCAGAACTATCCGCACGAACTCTCAGGCGGCATGCAGCAGCGCGTGAATCTGGCGCGCGCCCTGGCGGTCGAACCGGAGATACTGCTGATGGACGAGCCGTTCGCCGCGCTGGACGCGCAGACCCGCGAGGGCATGCAATCGGAATTGCTGCGCATCTGGGACACTGACCGCAAGACGGTCGTTTTCATCACCCATCAGATCGACGAGGCGGTCTACCTGAGCGATCGGGTGCTGGTCATGCAGGGGCGGCCGTCGCGTATCCAGGCCGAGATCGCCGTAGGACTGGATCGCCCGCGCAATCCCCACATCAAGCGCTCGGTCGTGTTCAACGACCATGTCGACCGGATCTCCGATCTGGTCATGGGCAACGCCGGCTCCGCCGGCGAGGCGCCTGCTTGACGGGGCTGGTGCGTTGTGAAACAGTTTTCCCGATAACGATGCAAACGCAACACCGCCGCAGTCGGTATTCGCCGCGGGTAAGGGTATTCATCAGGGGACGCATCAGGGGATACAGCGCCTGATTTTGTTCCCTGCTTTTCCAGGTGCCAGGGGACTGACAGTTCCGGCGCTGCCAGACAGGAGGTTCAATTGCGGGCATCGGACATACGCCAGCTCATTCCGGCCATCGGACTCAAGGAGTACTGGTACCCGGCGCTCAAGGTGCGCCGGGTCGGCAGCAAGCCGGTGCGCCTTAAGCTTCTGGGTGAGGACCTGGTCTTCTTCCGCGGCGAGACGGGCGAGGTCGCCGCGCTGGCCAATGCCTGTCCGCATCGCGGCGGTTCCCTCGCCGACGGCGACTGCCATTACAAAGGCACGGTCGCCTGCCCCTATCACGGCTGGGTATTCGATACCCGGGGTCAGTGCGTGGCCGTGTTGTCGGAAGGTCCGGAGAGCCGCATTCCGGACCTGGCACGCACGCGCATGTACCCCACCCGCATCGTGCGCGACCTGGTGTTCGTCTGGATGGGCGAGGGCACGCCGGTCCCGATAGAGGAAGATGTGCCGCCCGAACTCTTCGATCAGGACGAGGACATCATGGTGTTCACGACCATGGCTCACTGGCCGATCGACTGGCGCGTCGCGCTGGAGAACTCGCTGGACGCCCATGTCGTCTACGTGCACCGCGATTCCCTGATGATGCTGATGGAGCCCATCGTGCAGTTCGGTCCGGTCGGCAACCGCTCGCGCACTGTCAACGACCGGGCCGCCATCGGATACATGACCAGCACGCCTTTGCCCGGACAGGAGTTCTACCCGCGGCTCAACGCCCGCTGGCCCAAGACCTACTGGCGCAGCACGTGGCTGTGGATGGTCAATCTGTTCAAACGCAGTTCGGCAACCAGGCTTTGGTCGCAATACCCGCCGTTCAACAACAACGAAGAATGGGACATGCACACCTACGTCGACGGCAAGCGGGCGCGGGCGGGCGGCCATCATCTACCCTCCATGTTCCGCTTCGACTTCGGCACCCACATGCTGACGCGAGCCTGCGTACCGATCGATGAAAACAGCACGCTCATCGTCTACTACCACTCGGTTCGCCGCAAAGGCGTGTTCCGCCGGTTGCTGCACACACTGTATTTCTACGGCCTCTATCGCTGGGCGATGTACCACAATTTCTCCAAGCAGGATTTGCGCGTCATGGCGACGCAGCGCTACGACCTGCCGGAGAGCCTCTCGTCAACCGATGCGGAAGTAGTCGCGTGGCGGCGACTCCTGCTCAAGGCGCGCGGCATGCCGCGCAGCGTCCTGGCCATGGCCGATTCCGAACGACCGGTGCAGGCGGATGCAGCCGATTGAAACTGAATGGGAGGTCAAATGAACGTGCCGCAAATGAACGTGCCGCAAATGAACGTGCCGCAAATGAACGTACCGCAAATGAACGTGCCGTACAGACACCAGGGTCTGGGCTATGTACACCTCAACGTGTCGAACGTCGCGCGATCGGTGGCGTTCTACCAGTCCGTGGTCGGCCTGGCGCTTGTTGAACATCAGGCGAACGGATCGGCGGTATTTCAGGCGGGGGGCGATCATCACAGTGTAATTTTGTCGCGCGCGGACAAGCCCGGCCTGAAGCGCATAGGCTGGCGCCTGGAAAGCGAACGGGATGTCGGACTGGCGCACGACTACCTTGATGCGCTGGGACTGAAGCCCATCGAAGTCGATGCCGGAGAATGCGCAAGCCTGGGCCAGGGTCGCACGATACGCATACGCGAACCGAACACCGCAGTCGAGTTCGAGTATTTCGGAACGGTCACGCGCAGAACGCCCGAATTCAAGCCGACGCTGACCAAGATCGTGCGCATCGGCCATGTCGTGCTGCGAGTCGGCAACTTCACCGAGTCGGTGGAAACCCTCACCACGAAACTCGGGTTCAGGACATCGGACATCGTCCGCGACCGGGCAGTATTCCTGCGCTGCCACCCCAATCCCCTGCATCATTCCCTCGCCGTGATTCGTAACACCGTCAGTGGACTGCACCACGTCAACTTCATGGTCACCGACGTCGATGACATCGGCAAGGCCGTGAACCGGCTGAAGGCCAATGACGTGCCCATCGTCTTCGGTCCGGGCAGGCACCCGCCCTCGGACAGCATCTTTCTCTATTTCCTCGATCCGGACAGAATGACAATGGAGTTCAGTTTCGGCATGGAGTGCTTCCCCGAATTCGATGCGCGAGCACCCCGCGTGATGGATCCGGTACCGATATCGATAGACGCATGGGGCGGACTGCCCAGGCCGGGTTATGCCGCGACAGGCGAATTCGAAATGCCGGAAACCATCGAAAGCTGAGGGCACGTCATGACAACGAATCGTCGCCACCCGTGAAGCATCCCGTTCGGGATCGTCTGGAAGCGAGCATCAGTCGTATCGGTGAGTCTCGCGCCGCGGGGAATCCCGTCTTTACGCGCCTGTTTTCCGACGAGGCGCGTGCCGCAGCGGATGCCGCCGACGCCCGCTCGGATGTAAATGCCACGCTCGGCCCGCTCGATGGAAAAATCGTCTCCATCAAGGATCTGTTCGACGTCGCGGGCGATGTCACGACGGCAGGTTCGGCCTTGTTGCGCGATGCCGCGCCGGCGAAGAACGATGCCGCGGTGGTGGCTCGCCTTCGGGCCGCAGGTGCGGTGATCGTCGGAAAAACCAACATGACGGAGTTCGCCTGCTCCTGCATCGGCATGAATCCGCACTATGGCACGCCGCGCAATCCGGCCAACAGGGAATGCATCGCCGGAGGATCGTCGTCCGGCGCAGCAGTGTCCATCGCCGACAAACTGGTCGACATTGCCATCGGCTCCGATACTGCCGGCTCGGTGCGTGTACCCGCCGCGCTTTGCGGCGTTGTCGGATTCAAGCCGACCCAATCGCGCGTGCCCACCGCAGGTGCTTTCCCGTTGTCTTTCTCTCTGGATTCGGTTGGCCCGCTCGCGCCGACCGTGCGCGAGTGCTTTCTGGCCGATTCGGTGCTGGCCGGAGAACACCCGCAAGCGCTGGAGGCCGCGACCCTTTCAGGTCTGCGGCTGGGTTTGCCGCGGGGACCTTTGCTCGAACAACTCGATCCCGCAGTGCAAGCTGCTTTCGAGCGCGTGGTTACGTCGCTTTCGGCCGCAGGGGTGCGGTTTGTCGATCAAACGCTTTCACAACTCGCCGAAATGGACGCGCTGAATGCACCGGCCGGCGGGTTCACGCCTGTGGAGGCGTTCTATATTCTGCGGGACTACATAGACCGCCGTGCCGATGAATTCGACCCCTGGGTGCGGGACCGCATCATCCGCGGCCGTGACGTCTCCGCTGTGGATTACATTTCGATGCAACGCCGGCGCATCGGACTGATCGCTTCCATGGATGCGCAACTGCGGGAGGTCGATGCTCTGATCATGCCAACAACCCCTATCGTCGCCTCGCGGATCGAGGATCTTCGCGACTACCAGGCTTATCTGGCTGCCAATCGTGCCATGCTGAGGAACGCCGGCATGGCCAATTTCTTCGACCTGTGTGCCATTTCCATCCCGGTTCCGGGCGTGGCCGGCCTTCCCGTTGGCGTGATGCTGGTTGCGCGCAACGGACATGACCGGCGGTTGTTCCAGATGTCGCAGGCTGTGGAAGAATGGCTGGTTGAAGACGTGTCATGAATGGTGTTGCCCGCCCAGGCGCGGCGACTGACAGCCACTGGCGCACGCGAGGCAGCACGACACCCGAGAAGGTCTTCAGGTAAGTTCGAAACAAGGTCTCGGAGGCATGTTTCATAACCGGGCATTTTCAAATCGCCACTTTGATAATGCAAGATCTCAAAGAGGAGGCGTTTCCTGCGCGGCGGGACGGCGAAGCTCAAGCGGTGCGAGTAAAAATATCAAAAAAGATTGAAAACCGGCTGCATACACCCGTACTGTGGCTGGTTATGCGAAAAATCTTCTGAATTTATACGCCCCCCGAGCTTGCTCGGCATGCCAAGACGCGCCCTGGGCTTGTTCGGATTTGGTGAAACACGGCCTCGCCGGGCACCGTCCGGCACATCGCGACCTGCCACTCTGGCATCGCTGCGAACACGGGATTGACAGGCCATGCCGCAAAAGGGCATGCTCTGCGCCCTTCGTCATTCCCCAAAAGTATGGACATCATGAAATTCTCGAGTACATCGCTACGCGCACTTGCATTCGCACTCTTCACCGTCGTCGGATCAGCCTTCGCCGCCGACACTCTCGTCAAGACCGATACCGTCGTCGGCAAAGGCAAGCAAGCCGTGGCCGGCAAGACCGTTGAGGTTCACTACACCGGCTGGCTGCAGGACACCAAGGCGGCAAACCAGCGCGGCAAGCAATTCGACAGCTCCGTGGGTCGCGGACCATTCTCGTTTCCGCTGGGCGCGGGACGGGTGATCAAGGGCTGGGACCAGGGCGTGGCCGGCATGAAAGTGGGCGGCAAGCGCACCCTCCTGATTCCCGGATCGCTTGCGTACGGCAAGGACGGCGCGGGCAACGGGCTTATTCCGGCGGACGCAACGCTGATATTCGATGTCGAGTTGCTGGGCGTAAAGTAGGCGTCGCGTTCGCTATCCGACCTCACTCACTGGCTGCACGGAATGCCGCTTCCACGGCGCGCACCAGCGATGGATGCAGGGTTCCGAGTTTCGGTGTCTGACCATGCGGCGCGGCTGGAGGGACGGAGAACCACTCGTGCGTGTAAGGCAGATCCAGCACCTGCCTCAGATCGAACTTGGTGTCGTAGCTCAGGCCAGCTGCGGTGTAGGCAGCGGCGTTTCGGTCTCGAAGGATGGCGAACTCACCTCGACGCAAAAATGTCGTGCGCTGGCTGGTGCCATATGCCACGCGAACATCGAATTGCGGCGCGTTGTCGTCGAACACGGCAAGGATCAGAGCAGGGCGTGGCTTCGGGCACGGATGAATCTGGTCGCGAAAATGACACCACACAATTTCGCCAGCCGCGGGCTCGCCCCACCTCTTTGGGGTCACGCAGTTTCCGTCTCAAACAGATTCGATCGGACGGAGCGTCTGCCGCCTTGCGGGACGCGCTTCCTGATCTGGCGAACCTGGGTGGCGGTCAGCGGACCGTCGTCGGCCTCGTACTGCGGCAGCAACTTGACTGCCAATTCACGCAACGCATGATGAATGGCTTGCGTTTCGTCGACGCCCAATCGTTCCGCCAATTTTTTCGCAGTCTTACGGGTCACGCCTGTGGCGCTGTCGATCGAGCGGTAACGAAACGCGATTTGGTTGGCTGGCGTACGGGTTGGCATGGCGAGTACCCCATGATGGTGGATATCAATAAGATATCCAGTGGCTGGCCAGCCGTCAAGTCGTCGTACGTGAACCGCGGCATTTGAACTGCGGTATGTGAACCGCGCTATTTGAGCTGGGCAAACGGAATTTCCATTGAGCGAGGCGTCCACAAGAAAAGCATCATGGCGCCACCTGTCGGGCGCATTTCGATGTCGAGTTGCTCGACGCGAGGCAGGCGCAGCGCCTGAACCCCGGGATCTCCGCTACGCGCTGCGCATCCGCGCCGCACGCACGATGACAATGGCGGCCAGCGGCATGGCGAAACTGATCAAGGTCACGACGATGAAAAGATCGCCGAGCTGGCTGTAGTCGGCGGCCACTTTCACCACGCCGGTGGCGGGATCCTTCACTTCGCGCGACACCTGATACAGCTGGTTCAGGTACTTGGTGCCGAGGTTGGCGGCCGACAGGGCGAGGTTGGTAAAGGACGCCATCACCGCGAAGTAGGTGGCTTTCAGTTTCTCCGGCGCAGAGTTCGCTATCCAGGCCAGCATCGGCACCATGGCAATCTGGCCGAGCGGCGATTCGAGCGCCGTGTCGATGAGCGCAATGAAACGCGCGTCCACCACGCCGCCCGAGTGCGCGGCGGTCCATTGGTGCAGCCCGTAGTACATGCCGATCTGCGGCAGCGACAGCACCGTGCCCACCACGGTGAGAAAACCCACCACGTAGTAGATGGAACGCTCGGCCATGAAACGCCGGAAAGCGAACAGCGCCGCCAGGGTCAGCGTGCTGGCCACCAGCGATAGCTGGGAGAGGAACTGCTGATCGAAATTCAGCACGTCTATCATCCACCAGCTCGCCCCGGCGCCGGGACTGGGCGTTGCGCGGAACACCCAGATCACTACGGCGGTGCCGATCAGCGTCGCGCGCGCCGCGGGATCGAGTTCCTGCACCAGCTTCCAGATGAGAAAGAGAACGATGGCCATGGAGGCAACGAAGATGAACTCCTGGCCGTATTTCGCGGCGCTCAAGCCGATGGCGATCGACGCGGCGGTAAATGCGAGTCCCCCGCCCAGAATCCACCAGTTGGCCTGCGGCGGATCGACACGGAGCTCGTAGCGGCCCGGACTGCGCCGCCGCAGCCATGCGGCGAGGATCACGCCCGCGACCGATATGAAGGGGATCACCAGCGCCCATTCGTAGACGCGCAGATAGGCGGCGGTTTTCGCCGGCTGGGGCAGGGCAGCCACGCCGGCCATCAGGTACACGTTGGCCAGGGCCACCAGCACCGTGCCGCCGATGATGGCCACGCGGCCCAGCGTCTGCATGGTGGTATGCATGGCGCGGCGTTCCTCCGCCGGAATTTCGCGGCCATCTGCTTCCACGCGCGGCACCGCCTCCACGGTCATCGCGTCCGCCACCACGTCCTGCACCATGTAGCCGACGGGGGCGAGCAGCACCGCCAGCACGTACCAGCTTTCCGCGGACATGATTCTCCGCATCGCCTCGGGATCGGCGAGCAGTCCGATCATGATGACCATGCTCGCCGCCATCAGCGCCGCGCCGAGGAACACCAGCGCCTCCTTCCAGCGCCACACCAGATCGACGACGTGCCCCACCAGCATCTTCACCGTGTAAGGCAGCACCACCCAGAAGCCCAGCGCGGCGAGGAACTCCGCGGAAATGCCGAGGTACTCCTTGACGAAGAAGGTGCCGACGATGCCGGTCAACCCGGATATCCCCGCCGCGACATACACCATCAGCGGCGGCATGTAGGAGAGCCGGAAAGAGCGCAGCAGTGAAAGCGATGTCATGGCGGACCCGGAGCGCTATTCGACGAGGTTTTTCGGTTCGCCCCGCGCCCAGGCCTCGATGTTGTCGATCAGCGCATCGGCGAGCAGTTGTTTCGCCTGCGCGCCCGACCAGGCGATGTGCGGCGTGATGATGAGGTTCGGCAGGGAAAGATCGAGCAGCGGACTGCCGCTGCTCGGCGGTTCTTCGGTGAGGACATCGATGCCAGCGCCGGCGATGCGGCCCTCTGCGAGCGCGCGCGCCAGCGCCACCTCGTCCACCAGCGGTCCGCGGGCGGTGTTGATCAGCAGCGCGCTGCGCTTCATCATCCGCAGTTCCGGCTCGCCGATCAGGCGTTCCGTATCCGCCGTGAGCGGACAATGCAGGGTGATGGCGTCGGCTTCGCGCAACACCTCTTCGAAGGGCGTGTAGCCGGCGCGCGCGTGGCGCGCGCCGCGCCGCTCCGCGCACAGCACGCGCATGCCGAAGGCCTGCGCCAATGCGGCGACGTTGCCGCCGATGGAACCGCGTCCGACGATGCCCAGCGTGCTGCCATGCAGGTCTGTCAGTTCCGGACCCGGAACATAGAAACCTTCGGCGCGTTGCCACTCACCCGCGACGACGGCGGCGCGGTAGGCGGGCAGTTGCCGGCGCAGAGCGAGCAGCAGCATGAACACGTGCTCGGGCAGGGTGTGGCGCGAGTAGTCGCGCACGTTGCACACCGCGATGCCGCGCTCGCGGCAGCATGCGAGGTCGATGTGGTTGGTGCCGGTGGCCGCCACCGCGATCAGCTTCAGGTCGTGCGATGCCTCCAGCATGCTGCGCGGCATGGCGAGCTTGTTGGAAATCGCGATGCTGGCGCCGCGCAGGCGCTCCGCCAGATCCGCCGCCAGGGTGTTCGCGTGTTCTATCCACTCGTGGGGAAACGATGGGCGCCGGACGCGCGCCTCCAGCGACGCGCGGTGCAGGTAGACGATGCGGTGCATGATTTGTTGGGATGACAGTGAAGCGGCTATTATCGGTCCTCTTTCGACAAGCGTCCTTCGACAAGCTTCCTTGGACAGGCTTCCTTCGACAGGCTCAGGACGAACGGAGCGGATTGGTCGATTGTTGCTGAAAACCCAATAATCGAAAACAACGCATCATCGCTCCCGATCGCAGCAAAATCCGGAACGGAAGACCAATGGGAGGGCATATGACGAGAACCATGCGCCTGTGCGCGGCTTGCCTGGCAGCCGCGCTGCTCGCCGCGCCGGCGCTGGCGCAGAATTATCCGAACAAGCCGATCCGCTGGATCGTTCCCTTTCCCCCCGGCGGCAGCGCCGATGTCATGTCGCGCACCCTGGGTGCGAAAATCGCCGAGACCATCGGGCAGCCGGTGGTGGTGGAGAACCGCGCCGGCGCCGGCGGCGTGATCGGTCTGGATTTCGTGGTGAAGTCGGCGCCCGATGGCTACACCGTTGCTCTGGGCGCGCCCGGCGCGCTCACCGTCAACGTGCACCTGACGAAGCTCCCGTTCGATCCGCTCCGCGATCTGCAGCCCATCGCGCGGCTGGCGGTGGTGCCGGTGGTGTTCGCCGCCGGCGTCGGCCAGCCGATGACCAACATCGCCGAACTGATTGCCTTTGCCCGCGCCAATCCGGGCAAGTTGAGTTTCGGCACCACCGGCACCGGCAGCGTGCAGCATCTGGCGGGCGAATTCTTCAAGTCGCTGACGTCCATCGACATGGTGCACGTGCCCTACAAGGGAAGCGGGCCGGCGGCCGTCGATCTTGCCGGCGGCCAGTTGCCGCTGGCGGTGATCGATCTCACCTCGGCCCTGCCGCACCAGCGCTCCGGAAAGATCCGCATACTCGGCGTCACCGGTGCACAGCGCACCATCAGCGCGCCCGAACTGCCGACGGTTGCCGAGCAGGGCTTTCCCGGGTTCGACGCATCCGGCTGGTTCGGTTTGCTGGGACCTGCGGGCCTGCCGGCCGAGGTGGTGGCACGGCTAAACGCCGAGATCGTGCGCGCCCTGCAGGCGCCCGATGTCCGCGAGCGCGTGCTCGCGGCCGGCGTGGAACCCAATCCTGGGAGCGCGGATGAATTCAACCGCGCGATGCGCGCCGAACATGCCAAGTGGGGCAAGCTGATTCGCGACGCCGGCATCAAGTCGCAATAGACGCAGACTGACAGATATCTCGAAACACGAATAAATGGAAGGGACGCCGAGATGACGCAGGTGATAGACGTACACACCCACATGCTGAGCAATGACTGGGTTTCGCTGCTGGAAAAGCATGGCGGTCGCTACACCCTGAAAAAGGTCCTGGGCGGATTGCGTGCCATTCACCTGGACGGGGCGCCGTTCATGACGCCGGTGCCGAACATGTTCGACTGGGAGGCGCGCATCGCCAACATGGACAAGGCGAAGGTCGATGTCGCGATACTGTCCCTGTCCTGTCCCAATGTGTACTGGGGTGGCGAGGCGGTCAGCAGCCAGGCGGCGCAGGTGATGAACAATGCCTTTGCTGGCGGCCAGAAGCGCTGGCCCGGGCGGATACGCTGGCTGGCCTCGCTGCCCTGGCAGTATCCGAAGGCGGCGATCGCCGAACTCAGGCGCGCGAGGAAAGCGGGCGCGGTCGGCGTGATGGTGCTGGCCAATATCTCCGGCAAGCACCTCACCGACCCGCATTTCGCGCCGATCTGGAAGGAGATCGACAAGCTCGGCCTGCCGGTGCTGATTCATCCCAGTGCCCCGCCCGGGTCCAAGGACCTCGGGATGGACGAATTCCAGCTCACCGCGCCCATCGGCTTTACCTTCGACACCTCGCTGGCCGTGGCGCGCATGATGCTCGACGGATTCTTCGACCGCCACATGCGGCTGAAGATCATCGCCTCGCACGGCGGCGGCGCGCTCCCCTTCCTCATCGGCCGGCTGAACATATGCTGGGACAACATCCCCGCAACGCGCTCCAAAACCACCGAGCCGCCGCGTAACCAGATGCGGCGCGTCTACTGCGATTCGGTAGTGTTCCGCCAGAACGCGCTCGACATGACCGTTGCCGAATTCGGCACCGACAACGTGCTCTATGGTTCGGATTACCCGCATACCATAGGCGACATGGCGGGCTGTTTGTCGCGCGTCGATGCGCTCACGGACGGGGTGCGCGAAAAAGTGCGCGGGCTGAATGCGCTAAGGATATTCGATCTCTGAGGCAGGTCGAGAGACTAGCCGCCGAGCGGTGGCACTATCATTACCGCACAGCGCAGCCGTAGGGCGCAGCTTCAGCGCGCCGAATACTGGTGGCTTTCCCGCGACCATGGCGCGATGAATCCGCGCCCTACGAAGGTGGTGCTCGGGTGCGATTCGCCGCGCGCGAACCGATAGATGTCCGGCAAGCCAGCCGCATGTAAAACAGACAGCCACTGTTTCTGACGAGGAGAGCGCGATGAGGGTGCACGGTATGCGAGGCCGCCTTATGCGAAACCGCCTTTTGCGAAACCTTGCGGCTTTGTGGCTGGCCGTGTTTTCGGCAGCGGCGCTCGCGCAGTCCTACCCGACAAAACCAATGCGCCTGGTGTTGCCCTTTCCCCCTGGCGGGCCGACTGAGATCGTGGCGCGCCTGATCGTGCAGCGCGTCGCCGACAAGCTCGGCCAGGCCATCATCATCGACAACGTGCCGGGAGCGGGCGGCACCCTCGCCGGCAATCACGTGGCGCGCTCGGCGCCGGACGGCTACACCCTGCTGCTCGCCAACGGCAGCACCCTGTCCAGTTCGCCGATGCTGTTCAAGGGTGCGAGCTACGATCCGCTCAAGTCGTTCGCCGCCATCGGCACCGTCGCGCAGTTCCACGTGCTGCTCGCGCTGCACCCTTCGGTGCAGGCGGAGAGCGTGAACGAGCTGGTGGCGCTGGCGAAGTCGCAGCCCGGCAAGATCAACTACGGCTCGCCCGGCATCGGCACCATCTCGCACCTCGCCGCCGAACTGTTCAACCAGGAAATGGGCGTGGCGCTGGTGCACGTCCCCTACAAGGGATCGTCGCCGATGCACGTGGACCTCACCACCGGGCGCATACAGCTGACCTTCGACCAGGCGGTCGCCGTCATTCCGCAGGCGCGCGCGGGCAAGCTGAAGGTGCTGTTTACGAGCCGCGCACAGCGCTACGACGCTTTGCCGAATGTGCCTACGGCGCGCGAACTCGGTTTGAATTCCTTCGACTTCGGTTCCTGGGCCGCGATCGTCACACCTGCAGGCGTGCCGCAGGCGGTGGTGGACACGTGGTCGCGCGAACTGCTCGCGCTCGGTCGCGACCGGGAATTCCAGGCGGCCCTGGAGACGCGCGGATTCGACGCCTACACCCTGGCGCCGGAGCCGATGCGCGAACTGATGAAGGCCGAGTACGCGAAGTGGGAGAAGGTGATCAGGACCGGGAATATCCGCGTCGATTAGCGAGCCGCGTCGATAAGCGAGCCGCGTCGATAAGCGAGCCGCGTCGATTAGCGAGCCGCATCGATCAGCGAGCCGCGTCGATCAGCGGGCTTTACAGCTACATGACACCCGTTCGGGCTGAGCCTGTCGAAGCCGCTCCGTCCTTCCACAGGCTCAGGAGGAACGGAACGGGTTAGTCAAGCTGGGTACGTCTCTCGCGACAGCGACCCCGCATTCCATTCAATCGCGACGTTCATTGCGCCCGTCCGACCGCCTCATCCGCAGTTCGAACACTCACTCGCAACAGCCGGCAAGACACGCGCAACGCACGTGCGGCGCGTGAAAGCTGAATGTCCGCGGTGAGTAGAGTGGCATTTGCGCCTGCCGCAATTGAAAGGTGTAACGCGTCCAGGGTACGCAGCGGCGGTTTGAAAGCCTCTACCCAACGCCGCGCCTGTTCATAGTGGGCGGCGCCAATTTCAAGCCGCAGATACATGCCATTGTCGAGATGGTCGCGGAACCGTTCCTGTACGAAACGAGCCACACCGACAGCAAGCTCGCGCGCACGGACTTTACGTCCAAGCACCGAAGCAAATTCGATTTCGACCAACGGCGAGATAGCGGGCATGCCGCCACGTCGCAGGAGACGCTCGGCGCGCGCGCTCAGCAGCTCTGGAAAGTAATAGGCGATCAGTACCGAAGTATCGATGTAGCGATTCAAGCGCGCTCGTCTCTTCGCGCAGCGATGACTTCTTTACTCATCGGGCGACCTCGTACCCGCAGTCGGGCGCGAAACGCCGCCAGGCTGGGCAGCCGTGAAACATTTGATACGAGTGGCGCAAGTGCCACCGGCGTGTGGCCGCGCCGACGCACGATCACTCGCTCTCCGCGCTCCACGCGGTCGAGGATTTCGCTGAGGCGATTGCGCAATTCCTTGCTGCCGACTTCCATAGGTAGCGCTCCAGCAGGTAACACTTCAAGTGTACACCGGGAGAATCTGTGTAGCTATGGATGCCAACACACACGAGGCTTTGCTCGACAAAGCCCTGAATGCCGACACCGTTACGACAGGGGTGGCGCGCGGCTCAGCCTGTTTGCGGTATCGCTGACGACGCTGTCCCCCTGTGCGCTGCCGAACCTTCCCATCGTTCTGCCGGGTGAGATCGGTGCGCTTCGCGTACGTCTCCGCCCAGTCCTGCCTGCCGGGAACGCGGCCGAGTGACTGTCAGAACTTGTCGTGCGCGGAAATGTGCAGCCCGATTTGCTTGCCGTGTACGGCACGGTGATGAAGCCCGCCCAGGTAGAGCACGCGGATACCCCGAGGCAGCCTCATCGCGCCCGTATAAGCACGTCCGCCACCGGAGCGATCGCCCGGGGCTCAGTCCGCATACACGCCCGCCGCCTTGATCACCGGCGCCCATTTGCCGACTTCGGAGCGGAAATACGCGGCAAAGCCGTCCGGCCCGGCGCGCTCTGGCGCGACCGCCTGCACGCCGAATTCGCCGAGGCGCCTCGCGAACGCGGAATCGTTGAGCGCGCTCTTCAGTCCCGCGGCCAGCGTGTCGATCACCGGCCGCGGCGTGCCTCGGGGCACCAGCAAGCCATACCAGACCGCGAGTTCGAAATCGCGCAATCCCGATTCTGCAAGCGTGGGCAGGTCGGGCAGGGTCGCGACCCTGCTCTTGAGCGTGACCGCGTAGCCTCTGATCGCGCCGCCGCGGATATGCCCCGAAGTGGTGGTGGTCTGATCGCACTGCACATCGATCCGGCCGCCGAGCAGGTCGTTCATCGCCGGTCCGGATCCGCGGTACGAGATGACGTTCATCTCGGTCTGCAGGGCGGTCATGAACAGCAGCCCGCACAGATGCGAGGCGGAACCTACCCCCGCGTTGCCAAAAGAGACCTTGTTGCCGCCTGCCCTGATAAAAGCGAGAAGCTCGCGCATGTCCTTTGCGTCAAGATCCTTCCTGCCCACTATGGTCATCGGCACCTCGCCTATCATGCCCACGGTGTCGAACGCATCGACAGGGTGGTAGGGCAGCTTGCGGTACAGGGCGACGCTGGTGGATTGGCCGATATGGGTGAGCAGCATCGAGTGGCCGTCGGGCCGCGCCTGCGCGCTTTTGGCTGCCCCGAGCGTGCCGCCCGCGCCGCCGACGTTGTCCACCAGCACCTGTTGCCCGAGCGATACCGACATCGCCTGCGCCGTCAGGCGCCCGAGCGCATCGCTCGGGCCGCCCGCAGGGAAAGGCACGATCAGCATCACCGGGCGCGACGGAAACGTCTGCGCCTGAGCGCACGGGCCTGCCAATGCGAAGGCGGTCAGCGCAACGGCGATGCCTTGCAATGCAATTCTCATGGGCATGGTCATGGTCCTGGTCCTGGTCCTGGTCATGGTCTTGGAGAAATTGAATCGAGTCGGCTCGGCCGGGTATAGCGGCGGCGCATCGCGGCTGTCAGCGTGCATCGGCGGCCTCCTGGAACGCGAGCAGAAAACCGAAGTAAGCGGCGGCGCCCTCGACCAGCGCGCGCACCGGCAGGCGTTCCTCGTCGGTATGCCACATCGTCTGCTCGCCGGGGCCCCACATCGATGCCTCGCAGCCCTTGCGCACCAGCAGCCCCGCATCCACGCAGCCGTGGCTGGCGAAGGTGCCGGGATCGGCGAGACCCATGCGCGCCAGGCCGGCGCGCGCGCAGCGCATGAACTGGCCGTCCGCGGGAATCTCGGCGGGGTGCTGGAACGCGCCAGCGCGTGCCTCGACCACCCATGGCGGCATGTCCGCAATCGCTTGTTCGATCTGGCGTAAGGCAGCCGCCGGGTCCTGACCCGGCAGCAGGCGCCTGTCGAAGGTGAGTTTCACCAGGTCCTGGATGGTGTGGGTGGCCTCGGGGAAGCTGCGAATCGACGTCGGCGTCAGCGTGGCGCGGCCGAGCAGCGGATGCTCGTCGCGGCCGATGTCCAGCGTCGCGAGGCGCTCGATCACCGCCTGCGCGCCGATCACCGCGTTCACGCCCAGCCACGGCGTGGAACTGTGGCTGCTCCTGCCGCGGACGTCGATATGCACGTCGAGCCGGCCCTTGTTGGCGAGCGCGATCCTGCCGCCGGAGCCGATCGCGACGATCGCCGCCTGCGGCATGCGCCCGATCGCGCCGAGCAGCGATTCGGCCGCCTTGTGCTGGCCGGTTTCCCCCGCGGTGCTCACCGCCAGCACGATGCGGCAGCGCGGATTGCTTTGCGCCGCCGCGTGGAACGCCGCGATCGCCGCGGCGAGCGCGCCCTTTTGTTCCGCCACGCCGCGGCCGCGCACGGCGCGCTCGGCGCCGCCGCCTGTCAGTTCACCGGCAAACGGCGCGCGCATGCTGGCGGCCGGGTGGGTCATTGCATAGGCAAGCAGCATCGCCGCCCGCGGCGCGCCCGCCGGCCCGGTCTCGGCGATCAGGTTGCCCATTGCGTCGCGCCGGGTGCGGTGGCCGAGCCCCTCGAGCAGCGGCTGCACGCATTCTCCGATGAAGGACTGCACCGCCGGGTCCGCCTCGAACTGCGCCGATTGCTCGCTCGGCCGGCGCACGAAGGTCTGCGCCCATTCGATGAGCCGGTCTTCGGAAACGAGGTTGAGCAATTCCTTCATCTTGAAGGCCCCGCTCTTCAGCGCGGCGGCATGGTGGGCGGATAGGACATCAGCACCGATCCCGCATCCACCACGAGTTCCTGGCCGGTGATGTTGCGCGCGCGTTCGCTCGCCATGAAAAGCGTCGCGTCGGCGATGTCCTCGTCGGTGGAGATGCGCCGCAGCGCGCAATTACTTACGTAGAATTCGCGCACCTCGCCGTAGCTGCGCCCCACCCGCGTGGCGGTGGCGTTGAGCACATTCTCGAGCCGCGGGCCCTCGACGCTGCCCGGGATGACCAGGTTGATGCCCACGCCGTGCGGCCCGGCCTCGAGCGCCGCGCTCTTTGTCAGGCCGCGCAGCGCCCACTTGGAGGCGGAATAGATGCCGCGGTAATCCTTGCCCGAGAGGCCGTAGGTGCCGCCGATATTGACCACGCGGCCGGCCTTCTGCCTGACCATCACCGGCAGCACGTATTTCATCGAGAGGAACAGGCCCTTCACATTGACGTCCATCACCCCGTCGTACTCCTCCTCGCTGTGTTCCCAGATCGTCTTGTTGAACGGGCCGGACACGCCGGCGACATTCACCAGGACGTCGATGCGCCCGCCAAAGGCCTGCAGCGTCTGCTCCACCAGGGCGCGCATGTCGGCGCCCTGCGCGAGGTCCGCCCGGATGACTTTCGCGCTCGCGCCCAGCGTGCGGCATTCCTCCGCGACCGGATCGATCGCCGCGGTGTCGCGCCCGGCGAGCGAAAGCCGCGCCCCTTCGCGCGCGAAGGCGAGCGTGATGGCCCGGCCCATGCCCTTGGCCGGGCCGGTGATGATGACCACCTTGTCCTTGAACTCCATCGATGTCCTCCAAACGTTCCGTGCGGCGGCGCCGCCGGGGTTAGTTGCAGAGCTCGTCCTTCAACTGCTCCAGAAATTCCTCGCAGCGCGCGATCTGCTCCAGCGCGATGTATTCGTCGGGCTTGTGCGCCTGTTCTATCGAGCCCGGCCCGAGAACGATAGCGGGCACCCCGGCGCGCTGGAAATGCCCGCCGTCGGTGCCGAAGGACACATGCCCCGTCTTCATGCTCCGTGCGAGCCGCGTGCCGAGATAGGTGAGCCGGTCGTCCGCCGGCGTATCGAGGTCCGGCGTGTCGGCCACCATCTCGATGCTTATGCCCGCATCGGCGGCGCGCTGCTTCATCTCCGGTTCCAGCGTCTGCGCAAAACTGCGCAAGCGCCCGATCGGCTCCTCCGGGTTCATTCCCGGCAGGTAACGAAGATCGAACTGGAACTCGCATTCGAGCGGGATGATGTTGGTGGCGGTGCCTCCCGAAATCACGCCGGTGCTCATGGTGGCGAAGGGAACGGCGAAATTGGCATTGCGCGGACCGGTCTCGCCGAGTTCGCGCGCGACCTCGCGGATCCGCGCGACGATGAGCGCGGCGTACTCGATCGCGTTCACCCCGCTCGGGGTCATGGCGGAGTGCGCCTCCAGGCCGCGCACCCGGCAGCGGTACCAGCGCGCTCCCTTGTGGCCGATCATCACCTGCATCAGCGTGGGCTCGCCGATCATGCACCCGGCGGGCCGGATCCCGGCGCGCGCCATGTCCTCGACCAGAAACGGCACGCCGAGGCAGCCCACCTCCTCGTCGAAGGTGAACGCGAGATGCACCGGTCGCTTGAGCGGCGCTGCCAGAAACGCCGGCACCGCGGCAAGCACGCAGGCGATATAGCCCTTCATGTCGGCTGCGCCGCGGCCATAAAGCCGGCCGTCCTTCTGCACCGCCTTGAACGGGTCGGTGTGCCAGTCCTGCCCGTCGATCGGCACCACGTCGGTATGGCCGCACAGCACCAGCCCGCCTTCCACCGGCCCCTGTGCCGCGTGCCCCAGGGTGGCGAGCAGATTCGCCTTGCCGCGCGGCTTGTCGTAGGTAAGGCGCGATTCGATGCCGAGCGCTTTCAGGTGGTCGCGTGTCCACTCGATCAGCCCGAGGTTGGAATTGCGGCTGACGGTGTCGAACCCGATCAGAGTCTCGGCAATCGAAATCGTCTCGGAACGCACTGGCGCGGCCGCGCGCGCGGGAAGATCGTTTGACAGGATGTTTCCTTGTTCGCCGCGCGAACGTACGCGCATCCCGGATTGTGGCAGATCGGGCAACTCGGCGGGCGGGCTGCGGATTTCGTATCCGGTCACGCGGATTCAACCCAAGTGTGGTGAACTCGGGTGCCGCGTAGCGGCGATAATCAGGCTTTGAACTGCTCGTATGAATAACCTCTCGCGACTTGTCGTATTCGCTGGCGCATCCGTTGCGTTGGCCGTCGCGGTGGGCGCGTGTTCGCCGCTGAGGGTTGTCAACGCGCTGACGCCGACCGATACCTATATCGCCACCGTGAACCTCGCGTACGGGTCGGGTCCGCGAGAAAAGCTGGATGTGTATCGGCCGCGCCCGCCGGCGGATCCGCCAGTCCCGCGCGACGGATACCCGGTCGTCGTGTTCTTTTACGGCGGGTCATGGACGAGCGGTGCGCGCGGGGATTACCGTTTCATCGGCGAGGCGCTGGCCTCGCGCGGCATCGTAACTGTGGTGGCGGACTATCGCCTGTATCCAGAGGTGCGCTATCCGGATTTCCTGACCGATTGCGCACGCGCCCTGGCGTGGGCACGGCGCGAAGCACCTGTTTACGGCGGCGATATCAAGCGGCTGTTCGTGATGGGGCACAGTTCGGGTGCCTACAATTCCGCGATGCTGGCACTCGATCCACGCTGGCTGGCGGCCGCCGGACTTGCGCCATCGGCACTGGCCGGCTGGATAGGTCTGGCCGGACCCTACGACTTTCTTCCGATGACGAATGTCGACGCGCAACCGGTGTTCTTTCATCCGGATTATCCGGCGGGCACGCAGGCCGTGGACTATGTTACGCGCGCCGCGCCACGCACATTTCTCGGCGCCGCGACCGCCGATGATGTCGTTAATCCCGAGCGCAATACCCGCCAGCTTGCGGACAAGCTCCGCACCGCGGGCGTGGCCGTCACGCTGCGGATGTATCCCGGGGCGAACCACTACACGATAATCGGTGCATTCGCGCGCCCGTTGCGCAGCCTCGAACCGGTTCTCGATGATGTCGTGGCGTTCGTGCGCGGCGACCGCGCAGGGCGGTAAGACGATGGAACGCGTTAAGGAAACCCTCAAGTGGGTGTACGGCGTGCTCTTTGCGCTGGCCGGCGCCAATCATTTCTGGCGCACCGATTTTTACGTGAACATCATGCCGCCGTACCTGCCGTGGCATACGGGGCTCGTTTACGTGAGCGGCGTGTTCGAACTCGCGCTCGGCATCCTGTTGTTGTTTCGTCGCACCGAGCGGCTCGCTGCCTGGGGCCTGGTCGCGTTGATCATCGCGGTGACCCCGGCCAACCTTCACATGGCCCTGCACCCCGGGCTGTTTCCCGACTACAGTCCGGCTGCGCTATGGGTGCGGCTGCCATTGCAGGGCGTGCTTATCGCGTGGGCGTTCTGGTATACGCGCCCGCGCCGGGAATTCCAGACGGCGCTGAAGACGCGCGGCTTCGATGCTCGCACCCTGGCACCGGATGCGATGCGCGAGCCGAAGAAGGCCGAATAGGCGAAGTCGGAGAAGGCGCGCAGGACCGGGAATATCCGCGTCGATTAGCGCAATCGGGGCGCCGAATTTTATATGTCCCCGGCCGGACAACACAGGTCAGGTTATGCCTGACCGCTTGGCTTGCGCCACATCGTATGCCGGTCCCTTCAGGATGCGTTCCCGGTAGGAAAGCGCGGCCGCAGACGGCGCCGGCCAGTCCCGATCGAATCGCGCAAGCCATGCAGCGGCGTCGTATCGGATCGGCACCGCATCTACATGTACGCCATCAATACACGTTCCATAGAGCGATTCGCGCGCCGGCCGCACCGATATCCGTGTCGCCATGCCGTGGCAGTACCCCAGAAAATTCGGCATGCCCGCCGCGCCATTGTTGATCAGCACCACAGGTCCCCGGGGCAGCTCGAACACGCGCGCCACCGGCAGGCAGGTGTGGCTCGATGCCAGGATGCGCACACCGCTGCGTGAAATCTGGCTCGAGGCGTCGCTGGCGATATCGCGCAAGTGCTCCTGGGCAAAGGTCCAGCCTGCCAGCGATTCACAATCGCCATGAACGATGCCCACGCGCAATCCGCCGACTTCGGCGGTGAGGTGCATGGGCAGCGCCGCGAGCCGGGACAGGATGCGCGGAAACCGGCCGGCGGTTTGCGCGAGGCGCGCATGGATGCTGTTTGAGCGTTCGACGTCGTCCTCGCCGACCCACGCGGGGTAGCCGCAGCCGCATCCGGCGCCGTCACTGGGCATGGCCAGCTCCGTCTCGACGTTACCGCGCACAGCCGGAAGCGCAAGTACTGCGTCATTGATTTGTTCGAAAATGGCGTGGTCGATATTGAACCAGTTGAAGTCACCATTGAACAGTACGGCCACCGAACCCGTATCATCCGCGGCGAGCGCCAGCACCGCGCGCAGTGCCTGGGGATTGCCGTACAGTCCGCCCACCACGTAGAGTGTCTCCGCGCGCAGGTCCGGGGGGCCGCGGCCCAGGTCCTCGGGCGCGTACCGGTAGGCAAGGGGACAGCTACGCCCCTGGCCGCTCACGAACGCGAGGCCTTGTGCATGGTCGAGCCGGTAGTCGTGTAACGATTTCCCGGGAAAGCAAACATCGTGAGTGGCGTGGTTGCGTGCATTTTTCGCTGTGTTAATGAATGGCGCTTGCGGGGCGATCCGGCTAAACACCGGAATCGTGTTACCGGTTTTTCGGGCCGAGGTTCAACACCCCGAGGTTCGCCAGACCAGTGCGAAAGGTTACTGCGGGAACGCCGATCCGACGCGGTATTTCAGGAGGTCGATGTGGCGGCGGCACTTCAGCGCAATTCAGCGGCGTCACTGCGGTAACCTTTTGAGTGTCTGGCGCGAACCTTGATCAAATGAATAAAAAGCTTCCCCGAACCAGGAAATCGAAGCGTCGGTAGTGCAGTTTTCACGGTCTGCCATGGGGCGCATGGTGGCGGGCTACCGGGGAAAGCGCGTAATAAAGGTAAATTGATGGCAGTTTCAAAGGTTGGCACTCGATTTCTCAGCGCGGTCCCCAACCGCCAGTCAGCGTCACACCCGGCCCCGGATGGCGCGGAGTCCGACGTCATCGAGCCATTGGCGTCGTTCCATGATCTCAATTGGTCGATTTGCATGGCGCGGGCCCAGCAGGGTGACAAAGACGCCTACAAACGGTTGCTCGTTGAAATTGCGCCTTATCTGAGGAGTCTGGCCATTCGCCGGTTTCAGAGCCGCGGCGATGCGGAGGACGCAGTGCAGGAAATTCTGATTACGGTGCACGCCATCCGCAATACCTACGATCCGGCGAGACCCTTCGGTCCGTGGCTCGTGGCCATAGCCAACCGGCGCATCGTTGACGGCTTGCGTCGCCAGGGGCGCCGCCAGGCGCGAGAGCTGCCCATGGAAGAGGAGCACGAATTCTTCGGCGCACCGGAATCGAAGGTGCTGGAACAGATGGCCGACAACCGCGTCTTGCGACAGGCACTGGAACAACTCCCCGACGGACAGCGACAGGCCATTACCATGCTGAAGCTCGAGCAAATGTCGTTGAAAGAAGCCTCGGGCGCCAGCGGCATGTCGATCATCGCCCTGAAGGTCGCCACGCATCGCGCCATGAAGAATCTTCGCAAAATATTCAGGAACAATATTCCATGATCACCACGCCCGATCTGATCAATTCGCTGGTTGCGCATGCCGAACCCGTGCAACGGCTGCGGGCGCCTGTCTTGCGCTCGGCTGGTTGGCTGCTGTTTGCCGCGCTCATTTTCCTGTTGCTCGGTGTCAGTCACGGCCTTCGTCCGGACATTGCGCAGAGGCTGGAAGAAGGCCGCTTCGTTGTTGGTACCGCAGCTTCGCTTCTGACGGGAATTCTGGCTGTGGTCGCGGCGTTTCTGGTCAGCCTGCCGGGTCGCTCGCAACGCTGGTTACTGCTGCCCCTGCCAGGTCTGGTCGTCTGGGCCGGCACCGTCGGCTACGGTTGCCTGACCGACTGGGTCAGCATCGGGCCAAACGGGCTTCAGGCGGGCGAGGCGTTGCGGTGTTTCGCGACACTGGTTCTAACCAGCGTGCCGCTCTCGCTCGCATTGGTGCTGATGCTACGTTATGCAGCCCTGTTTCGCCCAACCCTGGTTGTGACACTGGGCAGCCTCGCGGTGGCTGCGCTCGCTGCCAGCGCACTGTCGCTATTCCATAGTCTGGAAGCGACCGCGATGATTCTCATGTGGAACTTCGGCGTGGCTGCGCTGCTGGTTGGTGCTGGCAGCCTGGCTGGGCGAAGGATGTTTGCCTGGGTAGCGCCGGCATCGCTTCCGCTCCACGGATAAGGTGTGTTCTCCATGATTAATCGTTTTAGCAACACGCCGTGTCAGTTTCCAGCTTTGGGAACGACAAACCGATTTATCTCAACCAGGAGTCAAACCATGCACAAACTCGCACGCGCATTCGTCCTTTTCCGCCTCCCTCACCGCCGTATCGCTGTTCGCCACCGGCCCCGCGCTGGCGGCGGGCCAGAAACCATTTGATGCCAAAGTGTTCGAGTCTGCGCAGGCGGCCAACAATCCGGTGTTGATAGAAATTCATGCCGACTGGTGCCCCACCTGCAAGGCGCAGGCGCCGATCCTGGACAAGCTTTCCGCGGGTGGCAAGTACGAACCGATCATGCGCATGCGAGTCGACTTCGATTCCCAGAAGGACGTGGTAAAAGGCTTCAAGGCAAACATGCAAAGTACCCTGGTGCTTTTCAAAGGCAGGCGGGAAGTGGCACGCTCGGTTGCCGTGACCGATGCGGGCGCCATTCAGGCGATGCTCGACAAAGCCCTGTAGGCCGTCACGCATGGGTGGCGCGCTGCTCAGCCTGCTTGCGGGATCGCTGACGACGCTGTCCCCCTGCGTGCTGCCGATACTCCCCATCGTGCTGCTGGGTGCGCTCGACCAGCATCGGCATGGACCGCTGGCACTCGCGGGCGGCATGGTGTTCTCTTTCGTCACCTTCGGGTTGCTGATTTACGGCGCCGGGCTGGCGCTGGGGATATCGACGGACACCATCCGCCATCTGTCTGCCGCACTCCTGGTTATGTTCGGCGTGGTCCTGCTAAGCGGCGTATTACAGCGGCGCCTCGCGGCCGCTGCGTCGGGCATGACCGGATCGATGGGCGGGGCACTGCAGCGCTTTACGCCAGAAGGTCTCACGGGCCAGTTCGCCCTCGGCGCCCTGCTGGGCGCGATGTGGAGTCCGTGCTCGGGCCCGACCCTGGGTGCGGCCGTGACGTTGGCGGCAGACAGCCAGACCCTGGGCAACGCGGCGCTCATCATGCTCTTCTTAGGCCTGGGCGCCTGTCTGCCGCTGCTTGTCCTTGCCTATGGATCCAGGCAGACGCTCAAAAACAGGCGCGTTCAGCTTACCCAACTCGCGCACGTGGCGAAGCCTGTCCTGGGCCTGGTGCTGGTTATCGCCGGCATCTTCGTGCTGTCCGGCTTCGACAGGACCGTTGAAGCCGCCATGACCGAAGCGGCGCCGGACTGGCTGATTCGTTTGACGACACGGTTCTAGCCTGGGACTGCGCCTCGCGTGCTCAACCGGGCGCAACCTGCAAGGGGCAGCGTTCCATGTGTGTGTCGCCCTGAAATGGGATTAGTCATGATCCACGCCGACAGGACATCGGCACTGCATCAGGGCGGGGCGTCCTTCGCCCCGGCAAAGGACCGGTCAGAAATGATCCCGCAGTGCCGCACGCACGTTGAACAGATCTTGCCAGCTGCGTCGTTCGTCGTTCCCCGATGCGTATTGCCGCGCCTCTTCCGCAGTCTGCTTGCGCAGTGCGTCCAGCTGGCGCTGCAGATGGCCGAGCTGCGGTAGCATGGGCCCGTAGAACAGCACCAATTCGCCGCGCTGGACGACTATGCTGGGAAAATCCTCGACATCGAAGTTGCCGGCCCAATCGGCGTCGTCTTCAATATCCACCCAGATGAAATGCGCGTCCGGGTTTTTTGCCGGCAGCGAGTCAAATCCGACGCGATAATCGCGGCATGTGCCGCACCATTCGGCGCACAGGCATGCGACCAGGAATTCACGCGGCTCGGATTCGATCAGATCAGCAGTGCGCTTTTCAAGCATGAACGCCCAATCTCCAGGGCCAATTACCAAGGCTAACTACCCGTTGCGGCATGCAATTCCGATCTGGGTACGTGTTTCTCGCCATCGGTGAAGATGCTGCAATCTTGAATTGAAGAACAGGAGGCGGTATGACCCAAAATCAGCAACATCGCGCCACACTCGGCAAGCTGGACCCGTCTGGAAGCGCATCCGGACCGAGGCCGAGGACATTGCGCGGCGCGAGCCCGAACTTGCGGGTTTCATCCAGACGGCTGTCCTCGGCCACGAGACACTCGACGCTGCGATCATCCACCGTATTGGCGATCGGCTTGATCATGGGGATGTCCCGGGGGAATTGATCCGCCTGGCTTATGCGAAAGCCCTGGAGGATGAGCCGGAGCTCGGCGCTATCTTCCGCGCCGATATTGTCGCGACCTTCGATCGCGATCCGGCGACCGACCGTTTCATACAGGCTGTGCTCTACTACAAGGGCTTCCATGCCATCCAGACGCATCGCCTCGCGCACTGGCTATGGGGCAAGGGCCGCAAG
This sequence comes from Betaproteobacteria bacterium, assembly GCA_009693435.1. Next base: position 39,589 of record SHXF01000041.1, read on the forward strand.
GACTTTGCGAGTTACCTGCAAAGCCGCGCATCCGTGGTATTTCAGTGCGACATTCACCCTGCGGCGAAGATCGGGCGCGGTATCTTTCTCGACCATGCGACCGGCCTCGTGGTCGGCGAGACGGCGGTAATCGAAAACGATGTGTCCATGCTGCACAGCGTCACGCTCGGCGGCACCGGCAAGG
>SHXF01000042.1 GCA_009693435.1 Betaproteobacteria bacterium
GTGGCTGGGCGTTATCTGCCTCTTTTAACACTGACCAGATTTCTTAGAGCGGAAATATTCGCCCTTTTGGGGAACGGGGCGCTCGCGAAAATCCTTTCTGAACAATGACATCCTTTATGCGCAGATGGCTTAGAGCGGAGTTATGGTCCCGACACAAGGGCCTCCCGACACAAGGGCCTCCCGACACAAGGGGCCTCCCGACACAAGGGGCCCCGCGAAACGCCGCATCGGCGGCGGTATCCAGCGCTCCGGGTTGCTTATCGAATTTCGACTACAGCATCGCCGGCTGCCAGCATGTCGCGAAGCTCGGGCAGTACTTTCGAAAACGCCTGCAGCAACGCAGCCTTCCAGCCATTGGCGGCAAGATAGCGTGCCAAGGCCAATGGCAGCTGATTGTCGACCAACAGGGTCATTAAGAAATCAGGATGGCATGACTCGTCTGGACGGCGGCATACTCAAGCGCAGCCAGAATGTCGTTCTCTTCGAGCGGGAGATAGTCGTCGAGAATTTCCTGATGGGACGCCCCAGCACCAAGCAAGCCCAGAATATCCGTGACACGGATGCGCAGGCCACGTATACACGGGCGCCCGCCGCATTTGCCGGGTTCGATGGTGACCCGATCGAGCAGACTGGGTTTCATGATTCCTCCAAAGAGGTAAAAACGTGCTGGCGAGTATGAAGTTCATGCATTTGATTGGCAAGACATGGGCAACCCCCCCACCGGCCAGACGCGTCGAGCCGAAACAGTGGGCCAACATCCTGATGTTCGGCGACCGGGGATGGAACGATGCGCGCAGCGCGGGGCAGCACGCGCGCCACAACGCCTGGCGCGTGGCAGCCGACAGGCCCGCGGTGATAGAGTGCGGCGCGGGAACGGCGGTCCCCGGCGTGCGCGTCTTCGGCGAACGCCAGGGGGCGCCGCTGATCCGCATCCATCCTGTCGATCCGCCGATCACGTGACCAGCATTCCGCTGGGCGCGCTGGACGCAATCGGGCGGATCGCCGTCGCGTTGCCAGGCTGAATGCATCAAACTGGAGAGAGCACCATGACAGACCTGAACAAGCTCACCGCGCTCGATGCGGCACGGCGCATTGCCGCCGGCAAGATCACCAGCGAGGCGCTGGTTGCCGACTGCCTCGCGCGCATCGCGGCGCGCGATCCCGATGTGCGCGCCTGGCAGTTCCTCGACCCGGAAGCGGCACTGCGACAGGCGAGGGCGCTGGACCGCGCGCCATCGCGCGGCGTGCTGCACGGCGTGCCGCTCGGCGTCAAGGATGTGTTCGAGACGCACGACATGCCGACCGAACACGGCTCGCCCATCTACACCGGTAACCGGACCAGCAACGACGCGGCGACGGTCGCCGCGGCGCGCCACGCCGGCATGGTGATCCTCGGCAAAACGGTGACCACTGAATTCGCCACCCACGTCCCCAGCCGTACCCGCAATCCGCACAATCCGGAGCACACGCCGGGCGGGTCCTCGGCGGGATCGGCGGCCTCTGTCGCCGATTGCATGGTGCCGCTGGCGATAGGCACACAGACCGTGGGCTCGACCATCCGCCCCGCGTCCTTCTGCGGCACGGTCGCTTACAAGCCGAGTTTCAATCTGCTTTCGCGGGCCGGCTGCAAGGTCGAAGGCGACAGCCTCGACACGGTGGGCATATTCGCGCGCAGCGTGCCCGACGTCGCGGCCTATGCCGGCACGCAGACCAATGATCGGCGCCTCACCGCGCTTGCGCCGCTTTCCGCCGCGCCGCGCGTGGGCGTCTGCCACACGTTTCAATGGGACATGGCGCAGCCCGAAACCGTGGCTGCCGTCGAGCGCGCGGAGCGGGAACTGGCTGCCGCGGGCGCGACGGTGACTCGCGTCACTCTGCCGCCGCGATACGCCGACCTTATGGAAGCGAGCACCACCGTGTTCATGTTCGAAATGAGGCGCGCATTCGCCGACGAATTCCTGCGACACCCGGAAAAACTCGATCCGACCCTGCGCGCCATGTGCGAGCGCGGCGGCAGCGTCTCGGGCGAGGACTATGCAAAGGCGATGGCAGTCGGACACGAATGCCGCGCAATGCTCGCCGATGCGTTCGGCGCGCACGATGTCTGGGTGGTGCCCAGCGCGCGCGGCGAGGCGCCGCGCGGCTTCGCCTCCACGGGGGATCCGCTGTTCAACCGCGTGTGGACCTTCCTCTGGGCGCCCGCGGTCACCGTCCCGGTGCATACCGGCCCGAACGGTCTGCCGGTCGGCGTGCAGGTGGTGGGCCGCATCGGTGACGATGCGCGCACGCTTGCCTGCGCGCACTGGGTGCACGAGCGCATGACGAAGTAAACGCACACGGATCCGGGGCGTCGCAACCGGGTCGGATTCCCAGAGGCAACACCGCGAGGTCAACGCGCGAGGTCAACGCACTCACCGGGCCGAACGTTTGTTGCTACCATCCCGTCAACCATCGTCCATCAGCAGGAGGGCTTATGCTTACCCGGACACTCGTCGCAGCATTGTTCGTGTTTTCCTCGGCGGTCTCGGCGCAGACCGTGCAACTGATCAGGGACGACGAAGCGAAGCTGCCCCTGGCCGCGCCCAAGCCGTCCACCCGGGCAATCAGCCGCGGACCGGGGGTGAAGCTCGCCTCGCCCGACAGCGTCGGCGGGCAATTTGCGTTCAAGATCGCGTTCGAGCCGCGCGGCGAATCGCAGATCGATACCAATACCGTCAAGGTCGAATACCTCAAGGGTGCGGGCATCGATCTTACCGAGCGCGTGAAAGGCGGCCTCAAGCCGACCGGCATTGAAATTCCGGCCGCCGCGGCCCCGGCGGGTGAGCACCCGATACGCGTTTCGGTGCGTGACAATGAAGGGCGCCTCGGCTCGGCGGAGTTCAAGTTGACGGTGAAGTAGCGCGGGGATGCGTTGTCCCTACTGCGTTTCGGAGATCGCCGATACCGCGCTCGCCTGCCCGAATTGCACGCGCGACCTGTACCTGTTCAAGCCTTTGCTGGAAAAAATCGGCCAGCTCGAAGCGGCCGCCGCCCTGGCAGCTTCGAGTACCGAGGCGCGCATCGCCGCGCTGGAAGAGGAACTTGCCGCGATCAGGGACGCGCGCGTCGAGCCGGCGCCGATGGTGGCACCGGCGTCGCCTGAGGCCGCCCCGACCGCACGTTCCTCTTACGCTGCAGCGGTCTTCAAGGTGCTGCTCCCGGTGCTGGCGCTGCTATTGGCGGCGCATGGCGTGCTGCTGTTCGTCTACGACGTGAAGCCGCTCTACCTGCGCATTGCCACCATCCTGATTCCGATGCCCTTCGGCCTGCTGCTCGCGACGCAGTTTCCGGGGCGCACCTGGACCTCGGCGGCGTCAGGCTTCGCGATGGCGGTGCTGGCGGTGCTGGGGATGCTCGCGATCACGTCCACCGTGGACAAAGTGCCGCTACTGCCGCAGGACGCGCGCGACTGGCGAGAGACGATGGAGTACGTGGCGAGCATCGGCCTTGCGGTGCTGGCAGGGCTGTTCGCCGGCGGATTCTACGCGGCGCTGAAGCAAGAGCGGGTGCGACATCACAAGCTGGTGATGATGATGGCGAAGGCGGTGACCCGAAACGAGCAGGGCGAGTTCGGCCTGGAGCGCGCTGCGATTAACATCGACAAGCTGGTCAAGGCGGCGACGCCCGCGGCCACCGCGGTCGCCTCCATCTACGCGGGCGTCAAGGGGCTGCTCGGCGACGGCGGATAGCGCTCGGCGAGATCGACCGGTAGCGTGCGCCATGCGCACGAATTGCACTACGCTTGTTTGTAGGCGACGAGTTCGCGACGCTGTGCAAATACCACGCGGCCCTGCGTGCGACGGATTTCCTCCCGCAATACGATAGGGCGAACATGATCGGGATCCCGCCAGTGGTTGCTGTTAATCTGGATGACGTCCCTGCGCGACACGCCGTAACTCCGGTTGACCTGGCGGAAACAGTCGAACGTACCCGCGGGCACCGTGATTTTCTCGCGCGCCACGATTCGACCCTCGATTTCGTTATTGCTGATCGTGCCGTCCGGAAATGTCACGGTGAAGCGGGATATCCAGCGTTTTCCTACGGCGTATTCGAGCGGCGCAGTCTGATTCGGTGACAGCCGGGTGCCGTCGCGGAACCGCGCCGCGTTACCCAGCAGGTCGTCGACACTGCCATCGCTGTACGTAACTCCGTTGTCCGTAACCTGTTGCACCGCAGCCGTATAGAATTCCTGTTCCACCTGCGAAATGGCATCCATTACCCGGAACTCGTAACTGTCGCCGATACTACGGTAGGCGGTATTGGCAACCGCCGAGCCCCTGCTGAACGGGTTCTCCGGTGCAGTGACGATCTCGATCTTCTTTTCGCCTTTTTTGGCGAGCACCCGGTCGAGCTGCAGTTGCGCCGGTTCGCAGAAACTGCCGTTCGGATAGCGCTGCAGATAGTCTTCCAGCGGCCCGGGTTCGGAGGCGCCTTTGACGCGCTCTCAGAACGCCAGTTCCTTTTTGTACAGCCGCACCTTCTCCTGATCCGAGAGCTTCTTCAGTTCCTTGGGCGGAATGAAGTAGAAATCGTCTTCGAGCGACGTGCTCTCCCAGGGGATCTGCGCGCCGTTGGACTTGCGCCGCACGCTGAGCCGCACCCGTTTGAACACGTCTTCGATCTTGGCGTCCGCCACCTTGATTTCGACACCGCGTTTTTGCACGTCGTCTATGGTGTCGATCTCCGCATCCACCGGCAGGATGTAGTTGCGCCAGGCGAGCTGCAGTCCGTGCCCGGCGTAGTAGAACAGGCCGACGCATTTCTTCGCAGCCAGTTCCTTGACGTCGGCGTCGATGGCGCCGGTCATGTCGGCGAGGGAAGCGTCCAGCTTCGAGGTGACCGCGAAGCCCACCCCCTTGAGCGCTTCACCTATCGCCTTCGCGTCGTTGGCGGGATTCTTGAGCGGGACCTCCTTGTACCTGCTGTTCCCCGCCACCAGCGCGATCTTGGGCCATCGCAGCAGCTTGATCGACCCTTCCGACTGCGCCCACACCTCCGCATAGGGCAGGGGCAGGAACAGCGAGCCGACTGCTACACCGGATCCGAGATATTCACGTCGTGTCGTTGGCATGGTTCGCTTCCTCGAACAAGCCACCTGCATGTATATATCAGATCGGGTGTTGAACCATCGTAACCTCGGCATGGATGGGCTACCGAGTGATCAGCGAACGAAATAGCAAATGCCGGAAATGACCGCAAATCGCGTGCACCGTCTTGACCGCGAGCAGGCTCAGATGCACCTGCGACGAGGCAAGGAGCGAGGTGCAAGCAGCCTGCTGGGTTCAGGCTTGCGCGACCCGGGCCGCTTGCGCGATCCGGGCCTATACTGCCGTGGATCAGCAGTACTACCTTACAGGCAGTACGCAAGGAGGCGCCATGGGCAAAGTCGAACCACCCGCCGCATTCGACGGCATCGTATTCGAGCCCATCGCAAGCGACGTGCCGGATGACGTGCGCGAAGCGCTTACGCTGTGCGGCTGGATACTTGCCGCGAATGATCACGAATCGGGACTGGCGGGGCAAATCAGCGCGCGCGGCGAGGCGCCCGAGACCTACTGGACTTTGCCGCTGGGACTGGGGCTGGAAGAAGCCGCGCCCGCAGCGATGGTGCTGGTCGATCGTGACCTCAAGACCCTGAAAGGCGACGGCCGGGCCAACCCGGCCACGCGCTTCCATCTGTGGGTGTACCGCGCCAGGCCGGACGTCAACGCCATCGTGCACACCCATCCGCCGTACGCATCGGCGCTCGCCGCGGCGGCACTGCCGCTCGTCGTCGCGCACATGGATTCGGCCATGCTCTTCGAGGACTGCGCGTTTCTCCCCGAGTGGCCCGGCGTGCCGCTGGCCGACCGGGAAGGCGAGATCATTTCCGGCGCGCTCGGCACGCGCCATGCAATCATGCTGGCGCACCACGGCATGCTCACCGCCGGGCGCAGCGTGGCGGAAGCCGCGGTACTGGCCGTGAAGGTCGAGCGCACCGCGCGCACGCAGGTGCGCGCCGCAGCCCTGGGCGGCGTGAAACCGCTGGCCGGAGAAGATGTGCGGAAAGCGCGCGAATTTCTGCGCTCGCCCAGCATCATAGCCGCCACGTTTTCCTATTGGGCGAGGCAGGCGCGCGCGCGCCGTGCCCACGGCCTTTAAGGAACCGGGTTGCGCCCCTATATGGAATTCATGCTGATTACTCCTCGATCCACTTCGATGTCGTCCGGATGAAATACAAGGACTACTACAAGATCCTCGGTGTGGAACGTACCGCGGACGCCGACGCCATGAAGAAGGCGTATCGCAAGCTGGCGCGAAAGTACCATCCGGACGTGTCCAAGGAGGCCGGTGCCGAAGAAAAATTCAAGGAAGTATCCGAGGCCTATGAAACCCTCAAGGACCCTGAAAAGCGCGCTGCCTACGAGCAGTTGGGGCGGCATCAGCCCGGGCAGGACTTCCGCCCGCCACCCGGCTGGGGACACGGCGCCGGCGGTGGCCCGGGAGGCGGCCAGTTTTCCTTTGATGACATCGATCTGGCGGACCTGCTGGCCGGCTTGAGCGGTGGGCGCCGCGGCGGGCAGCGCGGCGGGCAGCGCGGCGGGCGCGCGGGTGCAAGCTTTCCGATGCCGGGGGAAGACTTTGAGATTCCGGCACAGATCACGCTGGTGCAGGCGGCAAGCGGCACCGAACTGCAGCTGCAGCTGCAACTGCCCGAGCGCGATCCGAACGGCATGATGCGTCGCGTCGCGCACACCATCAAGGCGCGCATTCCGAAGGGCGTGAGCGACGGGCAGCGGTTGCGGCTGCCGGGCAAAGGCGGCAAAGGCATGAATGGCGGCCGTGACGGCGACCTGTATCTCGATATCACACTGGCGCCGCATCCGCTGTTTCGCCCGCGCGCCCATGACCTGTATCTCGACCTGCCGCTCGCGCCCTGGGAAGCGGTGCTTGGCACCACGGCACAGGTACCGACCCTGCATGGCGCAGTCAGCCTGAAAATTCCCGCCGGCACACGCGGCGGCCAGCAACTGCGTCTGGGCGGCAAGGGTTTGCCGAAGCCCGGGGGCGGCGAGGGCGACCTGTATGCGATGGTGCAGATCGTCGTGCCGCCCGCGGTGAGTGACAGGGAGCGCGAGTTGTTTCAGGAACTGGCCAACGCATCCAAATTCGATCCGCGCAGTCATTTTGCGCAAGGGACACAAGGGACACAAGGGACACAGGGAACACAGGGAACACAGGGAACACAGGGAACCCAGGGAACACGAGAGGCACAAAAGTGAGGATCGTTCCCGTCGAAGCGCTATGGGTGGAGCAACGCCGCGAAGTGTCGCTCGCCGAACTGGCCGATTTGTCGGACCTGGCCGAGGAGGATCTACGGCAGTTGATCGAGCACGGCGTGCTGGAACCGGTGGACCTGGATGCGCGCGAGTGGTTGTTTTCGCCGGATTGCCTGCGACTGGCGCGCCGCGCCTCGCGGCTGCGGCACGATTTCGAACTCGACAACAACGGCCTGGCGCTGGCGCTCGCGCTGCTGGATCGGGTGCGCGACCTCGAGGAGCAGATCGTTCACATGCGCGCGCGCAAGCCCGATTTGCCACGATAGATACTTCGTAGCGTGCGCCGTGCGCATGATCGATCCTGCCGATAATTGTAGCGTGCGCCTTGCGCACGAGCGGCCGTGACTACGGCGCCCGTCTATTTTCAGCATGCTCCAGCGACAGGTTCCGTCGTCAGGCTGGTTTATCCGCCGCGCGCTTACGGCAGGATTTGCCAGCCGGCATTCTCGACTTTGACCATCACCCGGGCGCGAGCATCCACGCCATTGTGGTCCTCCCTGGTCATGTTGTAGATGGCGTGCGTGCCGACGACGTTCTTCAGGTCTTCCACGGCATCGCGCAGGGCGGCGCGAAACTCCGCGGTGCCGGGCGCTGCTTTCTTCACCGCAACGGGTATGGCCGCCTCGATCAGGCGAATCGCATCGTAGGCGTAAGCGCCAAAGACGATGGCTCCACCCGGGCCGTATTTCGCGTCGTACTCTTTCTGGAAAGCGAGCGCGACCTTCTTGATCGGATTCGAATCGGGCAGCTGCTCGGCCACCGCCATGGGTCCGGTCGGCGCGATGGCGCCTTCTACGCTCTTGCCTCCGACGCGCAGGAAGTCGCGATTGATCACCGCCGGCGAATGATAGATACGGCCCTTGTAGCCGCGCTCCCTGAGCGCGATGTGCGGCAGCGCTGCCGGCGCGGTCGATGCGCCGACATAGACCACATCCGGATTGGCGGCCATGATTTTCAGGACCTGCGCGGTGACCGAGGTGTCGTTGCGCGCATAGCGTTCCGTCGCCACGATCTTGTAGCCGCCGGTCGCCGCCAGCCTGTTGATTGCCTGCAGATTCAGTTCACCCCAACCGTCGCTGAATCCAATAAAGCCGACGGTCTTGACGTTGTTCGCCTTCATGTGCGCCACCACGCCCTCGACCATCAGGCCGGCAGGTTGCGGCACCATGAACACCCATGGCAACTGTTCCGGTTTCCAGGAAATGGGCGCGAGCGAGAGTTGCGGCGTTCTGGTTTCGACCGCGACGTCCATGACCGCGAGCGCGGTCGGCGTGGACGTGGAACCGATGAATATGTCGATCTTGTCTTCGCTTGCCAGCTTGCGGAAATTGCGCACCGCCGCGCCCGGATCGCCGCCGTCGTCCAGCGCGATCCCGCGGATCGGCACGCCGGCCAGTGTTTTCGGCAGCATCTCGAGCGCGTTCTTGGCGGGAATGCCGATCGGCGCATTCGGACCGGTGAGTGTCGCGGACAGGCCGATGATAATCGGCTGCTGTGCCTGCACGGTGAGCGCAAACAGAGCGGCAATGGCGGGGACGAGTACGGAGAAGATCCGGGCTGCGGCTCTAATCATGGCGATGATCCTCCTGTTGGATGTCGAATCAAGCTAACAGACGCGGCGGCGCCCCGCAACCTGTGGCAAACTCCTGTGGCAAACTCGGCCGCCCGGTCCGGACAAGCAATAAATCCAAGCGCCTTGAACTAAACGACTTGAACGCGAGGCCGACACTCAATTGAACTTCGACATCGCACTGCTGCTCGCCCAGGACGGCATCACCACCGGGGCCATCTACGCGCTGCTCGCGCTCGCCCTGGTGCTGGTGTACGTGGTAACGCGGGTGCTGTTCGTGCCGCAGGGCGAATTCATCACCTACGGCGCGCTTTCCCTGGCAGCGCTGCAATTGGGACGGCTGCCTGGCATCGTCTGGCTGCTGGGCGGCATGGCGGTGCTGGTGACGGTGGTCGAGATCGTCTCGGCCGCGCGCAGCGGCAAGCTCGCGCGCCTGCCGCGCATACTCGCGGTCTACATCGTGCTGCCGGCCATCATCATCGCGCTCACGGTGTGGCTGGCGCCCAGGAACCCGCCGCTGGTGGTGCAGATTCTGCTCTCGATCGCGCTGGTGGTGCCGCTCGGACCAATGCTCTACCGGGTCGCCTTCCAGCCGCTCGCCAATGCTTCCATCCTGGTGCTGCTGATCGTCGCGGTGGCGGTGCATTTTGCCCTGCAGGGACTCGGGCTGGTATTTTTCGGGGCCGAGGGGTTTCGCGTGGCGCCCTTCTACGACGCCCGCTTCGAGATGGGCACGCTCATCGTTTCCGGGCAGACCGTGCTGGTGCTGGGGGCGACCGTGCTGGTGATGGTGCTTCTTTACCTCTTCTTCGAGAAGACGCTGTTCGGCAAGGCGCTGCGCGCCACGGCGGTCAATCGCATGGGCGCCCGCCTGGTCGGCATCAGTTCCGCCATGGCCGGCAAGCTTGCCTTCACTGTCGCGGCGCTGATCGGCGCGCTCTCGGGCATTCTCATCATCCCCATCACCACCTTGTATTACGACTCCGGTTTTCTCATCGGCCTGAAGGGATTCGTTGCAGCGGTGGTCGGGGCGGTGGTGAGCTACCCGCTTGCGGTGGCGGGCGCCGTCCTGGTCGGCCTGCTTGAATCGTTCGGCTCCTTCTGGGCGAGTGCCTACAAAGAGGCGATCGTTTTCACCCTCTTGATTCCGATCCTGATCTGGCGATCGCTGCGCACTACGCACGTCGAGGAAGAGGAGGAAGAGTGAAACGCGGCACGCTCGTCCTGCTGGCCGTCCTCGCGCTGTTTGCCATCGCGCCATTCCTGCTGCCGCCGTTTTACATCACGCTGATGAATTACATCGGGCTCGCCAGCATTGTTTCGCTGGGCCTGGTGCTGATTACCGGCATCGGCGGGCTCACCTCGTTCGGCCAGGCGGCCTTCGTCGGGTTGGGCGCATACACCACCGCCTATCTGACCACCGTGCACGGTGTGTCCCCCTGGCTGACGCTCCCGATCGGTCTTGTTCTGACCGCAGTGATCACGCTCGCGCTCGGCTTCATCACGCTCAGGCTGTCGGGACATTACCTGCCGCTGGGCACGATTGCCTGGAGCATCAGCCTTTTCTACGTGTTCGCCAACCTGCAGGGACTGGGCGGCTACAACGGCATCGCCGGGCTGCCGCCGCTGTCGATCGCCGGGACCGAACTGAACAGCGGTCGCGATTATTACTTTCTCATCTGGATCGTGACCTTTCTAGCGCTCGTGTCGATACGCAACCTGCTCGATTCGCGGCCCGGGCGCGCGGTGCGCAGCCTGCGCGGCGGCGGCGTGATGGCGGAGAGCTTTGGCGTCAATACCGCGCTGGTCAAGACCGCCATCTTTCTTTATGCCGGGCTGCTCGCATCCTTGTCCGGTTGGCTGTATGCGCACTACCTGCGTTTCGTCAATCCGACACCCTTCGGCATCAACGCGAGCATCGAGTACTTGTTCATGGCGGTGGTGGGCGGGGCGGCAAGTATCTGGGGCGCCATCATAGGCGCAGGGATCCTGACCATACTCAAGCAATGGCTGCAGGACCTGCTGCCCAAGCTGATAGGCACCACCGGCAACTTCGAAATCATCGTGTTCGGCGTGCTGATGGTGCTGCTGCTGCAGCACGCACGCCTGGGGGTGGTGCCCCTGGTGGCGCGGCGATTCCTGAAGCCGCGCACCGTGCCGCTGCCCTTGCAGGCCGCGGCCCTGCCCAGGCGGGCGCGCCCGGCGCACGGCGAACCCATGCTGCAGGTGATAGCCGCGCGCAAGGAATTCGGCGGCCTGGTGGCGATGAACGATGTCAGCTTCTCGCTCGCCGCGGGCGAAATACTCGGCCTGATCGGACCCAACGGCGCCGGCAAGACCACCATGTTCAACGTGGTCACCAATGTGCTCGAACTGACGCGCGGCGAGGTGCGTTTTCGCGGCGAGCGCATCGACAGGTTGCCTTCGCGCGATATCGTGCGCCGCGGCATCGCGCGCACCTTTCAGCACGTGCAGTTGCGCCCGACCATGACGCTGGTGGAAAACGTCGCGATCGGCGCGCACCTGCGCGGCTCGAAAAACATGGCGCTGGCGGCGCTGCGCCTTGACCGTGAAGAGGAAGGCACGCTGCTGATGGAGGCGAAGGCGCAGCTGGAGCGGGTGGGGCTAGGCGCGCAGTTACAGGATCTGGCCGGCAGCCTGCCTCTCGGCCAGCAACGGATACTGGAAGTGGCGCGGGCGCTCGCCGCCGATCCGGTGCTGCTGCTGCTCGATGAGCCTGCGGCGGGACTGCGTTATCGGGAAAAGCAGGCGCTGGCCGATCTCTTGCGCCGGCTGCGCGACGAAGGCCTCACGGTGCTGCTGGTGGAGCACGACATGGATTTCGTGATGGGCCTGGTGGACCGGCTAGTGGTAATGGATTTCGGGGAGAAAATTGCGGAGGGGCTGCCGCATGAAATCCAGAACAATCCGGCCGTCATCGAGGCGTATCTGGGGAGCGTCGAATGATGATGGAAGTACTGAACAACGGGATGGAGACCTCTTGCATCCCGCCCGCATCGGTGGACGCACGTGAAATCCGTTTTGCTAAAACCGCGCCGCATCGGTTTTTCCGCAGGTGTCACAGGACGGAGATCGTCGCGTGAACGCGGGCAACGCTGAAACGGGTGGCCTGGCGCTGGAGGTGACGGATCTGTCGGTCGGCTACGGCAAAGTCGAGGCGCTGCACAAAGTCAGCCTCAAAGTCCGCGCAGGTAGCATCGTCACCGTAATCGGGCCGAACGGCGCCGGAAAGACCACCTTGTTGCATGCCTTGATGGGCATACTCGATTCGCAAGGGCGGGTTTCCTACTTCAATACCTCGCTGCGCGAAGCGGAAGTCGAAGAGCGGGTGGCCGCCGGCATGTCTCTGGTGCCCGAGCGGCGCGAACTGTTCGGTGAGATGAGCGTTGCCGACAACCTGCTGCTGGGCGCCTTTGCCCGCATCAGCCGCGAGCACGAGGCGGCGGCCGATCTGGACGCCGTGTACCAGCGCTTTCCGCGGCTGCGCGAGCGGCGATCGCAGCTTGCCGGCACCTTGTCCGGCGGCGAGCGGCAGATGCTGGCGCTGGGACGCGCGCTGATGGCCAAGCCGCGACTGATGATGCTGGACGAACCCAGCCTCGGCCTTGCGCCGCTGATCGTGCGCGAGATCTTTCACATCATCGCCGACTTGCGCAAGACCGGCGCCGCGATCCTGCTGGTCGAGCAGAACGCGCGCGCCGCGCTGCAGGTGGCGGACTATTGCTACGTCATCGAGACCGGCGAAATCGTGCTCGAGGGCCCGGCCGACGAGTTGGCGAACAATCCGCGCATCATCGAGACCTACCTCGGGCTGGCGCGCCGCAAGAAAGATCCGCCCCCCGGCGCTGATTGATTCGGGCGGGCGTCCCGGGTCACCACCTCACCGTAAAATGGTAGCGTACGCCACGCGCACGAGCCCCGCTGTGTTGCGCGCGCGGCGCGCACCGAGAATTGATGATCCAGGACACTGGCCGATGACGCAGGTGAAGAAGCAGGCGGTGCGCGACGCCATCCTGAAATCGGCGTTCAGCCTGTTCGCCAAACGCGGCTACGAGGACTCGACCCTCGCCCAGATCGCTGCCGGTGCGGACGTATCGACAGCCAACGTGTACGTCTATTTCGCGTCCAAGCTCGATGTGCTCTACGCCATCTACGATCCATGGCTGCGCCGTCGCCTCGATCAACTGGAGCGCAAGCTCGCGCGCCTCGCCGACCCGCGCAAGCGGCTGATCGTGCTGCTCACCACACTCTGGCGCGATCTGCCCGCCGAGCGCAATGGATTCGCCAACAATGTCATGCAGGCGATTTCCACTGCAACGCGCGAGGAAGGCTACGATCCGGCGCTGCTCGAATGGGTGGAACAGAAAATCGCGGCAATGATCAACGACGCACTACCCTGCGGCCGGCAGGATGCCGCCGCCAGTCGTCAACTGGCGCATGTGCTGATGATGGCGTTCGACGGTTTCGTGATCAATTTCCACCTGCGCCCGCGGAATGCCTGCCAGGATAGTACGATAGTGCTCATGAGTTCGCTGCTGCTGGGAAGTCAGGTGGTGGGAAGTCAGGTGGTGGGAAGTCAGGTGGTGGGAAGTCAGGTGGTGGGAAGTCAGGTGCTGGGAAGTCAGGTGCTGGGAAGTCAGGTGTCGGGAAGTCTGGGCAAGACTGCGGAATCCGTCAAACGTGCAAAGCCCGTCCCGTCCCGCCGCCGCGCTGTGATTCCGGACGTGATTCCAGACGGTTGATCGGCATTCAAAAACCCTATACATTGAACCGTATGGCCGGTGATGCAGGAAGTGCCTGCCGTCACCCTTTTCCCCTTTCCTTCTGCTTTAACGAAAAGGTTTTATGGAAACCACCACAACTTCTGAAGTTACGAAAGACAAACTTGCCGCCGATCTCAGGATAGTTATCGCAGACGCGGAAGAATTGTTGCGCGAGACCGCCAGCCAGGCCGGCGAGAAGGCCGCGGCGGCACGCCTCAAGATTCGGGAAAGCCTGCAAGTGGCCAAACTGAAACTCGCGCAGTTGAGCGAAGTCGGGATCGACCAGGCAAAAGCAGCGGCCCGCGCAACCGACGACTACGTGCATGGCCACCCGTGGCGTGCGGTGGGCATCGCAGCAATGGGCGGACTGATTCTGGGCATTCTGATCAGCCGCCGCTAGGGCGCGGCTCACCATGGCCGAAGAGGCTGTACGCCCGGGTGTACGGAATTCGCTGAAGGCCCTGGCGAGGAACCTGCTCGACACGACCCAGACGCGGCTTCAGCTTCTTTCCAGCGAGCTGGAAGAGCAGGGCGCGCGGCTGCTCAAAATCATCGCACTGGCGGCGATAGGCGGATTCCTGCTCGCGCTCGCCATCGTACTCGCCGTCTTTTTCATCGTCGTGCTGTTTTGGGACAGCCACCCGTTGCTCGCCGTCGGCCTGCTCTCGGGCGGTTTCCTGATTGGCGCGGTGATCGTGTTCATGATGGTGAAATCGGAACTGGATCGCCGCCCGCCGCTGCTGCACGTCACGATCGACGAATTCCACAAGGACAAGATGCGGTTGCAATGAAGTCCGTCGAAACCATCCTCATCGAGCGCGCCGAAGTGATTTCCCGCGCAGCCGCTCAGCGTGAGCGTCTCGCCAGCCAGTTGCGGATTCTGGAAGGTCCGGTTGCCGTGGTCGAGCGTGCCGTGGAAGGCGCGCACTGGCTGCGCGCGCACCCGCATGTGGTCTTGCTTGGGGTGGCGCTGGCATTTGTGCTCGCGCCGGGCAGGATGATCAGGATCGCGCGCCGCAGTTTCATCCTGTGGCGAAGTTGGGGATGGGTATTCTCGCTGTTGCGTGAGAAACTGTTGCCTCGATGAAGGCAACCGACAAGCGGGCGCTGCGGCGCTTTTTTGACGTTATGGACCGGGAACGGCGCCATATGCAAACCGAACTCGGCCAGATCAAAGGGCTGATGCCGCTGCTGATGAAGCCGCGCAACAAGAACAAATGGACGGCGCAGGATAAGCGCGAGTTGCAGCGCCATTTCAAGCAGTTGTCGAAGATGAGTCCATACATCGCGGCGCTCGTATTGCCCGGTGGATTTGCCATACTGCCGGTGCTGGCCTGGTGGCTGGACCACCGGCGGGGCCGTCGACTGGCAGGTGCGGCCGCTAAAAGCTGAGGAAGCGCTGCATCCGCCCTGTCGTGAGACGCTGCGGCGAAGCCGGACACGCTGCCGCGAAGCCGGACACGCTGCGGCGAAGCCGGACACGCTGCGGCGAAGCCGGACACGCTGCGGCGAAGCCGGACACGCTGCCGCGAAGCCGGACACGCTGCCGCGAAGCCGGACACGCTGCCGCGAAGCCGGACAATCGCTCGCTATTATTCCTGCAGGCAGACGAAGTCTGCCTGGGTTCGCGTCGGCCATTCCCCGAATCCCTTGTTGAACGCGGAGCGAATGCCGTTGAGGTTGAGCGTGATTATGCGTAACATTTCCGCAACTCTTCAGGGGCACGCCACGGATGCCGGATTTTCACAAGGAATTCATTTCATTCTGCATCGAGCAGGGTGTGCTCACATTCGGCAGTTTCGTGACCAAGTCAGGCCGCGAAACGCCCTATTTTTTCAATGCCGGCCTGTTCAACACCGGCGCTGCACTCGACCGGTTGACCCAATTCTACGCGAAGGCCATCCTCGATTCAGGCGTGTCGTTCGACATGTTGTTCGGTCCAGCCTATAAAGGGATAGCGCTGGTTGCAGGCGTGTCGATTGCGCTTGCCCGTGGCGTGGATGGAAAGCCCGGGCGCAGCGTGCCCTACGCGTTCAACCGCAAGGAAGCCAAAGATCACGGCGAAGGTGGCAGCACCATAGGGGCGGCGATCGCCGGGCGAGTGCTGATCATCGACGACGTGATTACGGCCGGCACTGCGGTACGGGAGTCGGTAGCAGTGATCCAGCGGGCCGGCGCCAGTGTGGCCGGCGTCGTGATCTCTATGGATCGCATGGAGCGCGGGCAAAGCGACTTGTCGGCGGTTCAGGAAGTGGAGCGCTCGCTGGCCGTGCCGGTGGTCGCGATTGCCAGCCTTGACGATCTGATGGCGTTTTTACAGGATTCGCCGGAATTCCGGCAGAATATGGCTGCGATACGCATTTACAGGCAACATTTTGGAGTCCTCACATGATTGACCGGGTGTTTAAAGCAGGGTTGCTGGCTGGCGTTGCGCTGACGGCAGGGTCCGCTCTCGCCCAGACCATGATCAAGTGCGTCGACGAGAAGGGCAAGGTCTACTACGGCCAGACCATGCCTAAGGAATGCCTGGGCAAAGCCACGCAGGAAATGAACAAGGCCGGGACGGTGGTGAAGCGCAACGAAACGCTGACTGCGGAGCAACTGGCGGCAATCGAAGAGCAGAAGAAGAAAAAGGCCGACGAAGAAAATGCCGCCCGCGAAGAGCGCCGCAAGAACCAGGCGCTGCTCAACACCTATTCCAGCGAAAAAGACATCGAAGAGGCCCGCGGTCGCGCGCTAAAGGATAACGATTTGTCGATGCAGGAAATCCAGAAGCGCATTGTCGCCGGACAGAAACGGCAGAAGGAACTGGCGAACGAGAAGGAGTTCTACGCAAAGACGACCCTGCCGCCGAAACTGGTCCAGGACCTGAAGTCCAACGAAATGGAGATGGGTTCGCAGCAGGAGCTGCTCGAAGCGAAGAAGAAGCAGATTGGACTGATCAACACCAAATACGATGAAGACAAACGGCGTTATATCGAATTGACCAAGGGAAAGCCGTCGACCCCGGCTGCGCCACAGGCAGCTACCCGCAAATGAAACGGCCCGCTGCGGAACTCAGGCAGTGAGCTTGTTGCGCAGGATTTCGTTCAGCTGCGCCGGATTGCCTTTGCCCTTGGTGGCTTTCATGGCCTGGCCAACCAGGTAATTGAACGCCTTTTCCTTTCCTGCCCGGTATTGCGCGACCTGCGCCTGATTCGCGGCGAGAACCGCGTCGACGATTCCCTCCAGCTCTCCCGTGTCGGAAATCTGTTTCAATCCGCGACTTGCAATGATGGCATCTGCCGCGTCATCGGCGCCGGCTTTGGAATCGCACAATTCGGCGAACACTTCCCGCGCCATTTTTCCGGAGAGAGTGCCATCGCTGACCCGTCGCAGCAGACCGGCCAGCGCTCCGCTTGACACCGGCGATTCGGAAATCGGCAGTCCGCTTTCGTTCAGTACGCCGGCCAGTTCGACGCTGACCCAATTGGCGCACAGTTTTGCCAGCGCCTGCGAATCCGCCGATGCATCCTGCCCCAGCCCGCGCAAGACATCTTCGAAATACGTCGCCGTCTCGCGCGACTGGGTCAGTGTCGCAGCGTCATAGGCAGACAAGCCGAACTCGCCGACATAGCGATCGCGCTTTGCCCCGGGCAATTCCGGCAGCATGTTGCGGACCCGCTCCAGCCAAGCCTGCGAAATCACGACAGGCATCAGGTCCGGATCGGGGAAATAGCGGTAATCGTGCGCTTCTTCCTTGGAGCGCATGGAGCGCGTCTCGTCCCGTTCCGGATCGTACAGCCGCGTCTGCTGAACGATCCGGCCGCCGTCTTCGAGGATTTCGATCTGTCGCCTGGTTTCGAATTCGATTGCCCGCTCCAGGAAACGGAACGAGTTGAGATTCTTGATTTCGCAGCGCGTGCCCAGCGGTTCGCCGGGCCGCCGCACCGATACATTGGCGTCGCAGCGGAATGAGCCCTCCTGCATGTTGCCGTCGCAGATGTCGATCCAGCGCACCAGTCCGTGCAGGGCGCGCGCATAGGCGACAGCTTCGGCAGCCGAGCGCATTTCAGGCTCGGTCACGATCTCCAGCAACGGTGTGCCGGCGCGGTTGAGGTCAATGCCGGTCAGGTCGTGATGGGCCTCGTGCAGTGACTTGCCGGCATCCTCCTCCAGATGGGCACGCGTCAGCCGGACGGTCTTCTGTTCATTTCCCGTCACGATGTCGATCGTGCCACCCTGAACGATGGGGAGTTCGTACTGGCTGATCTGGTACCCCTTCGGCAGGTCGGGATAAAAGTAGTTCTTTCTGGCGAAAACAGAGTGCATGTTGATGGTCGCACCGACCGCGAGTCCGAACCGGATTGCGCGATCCACCGCGCCTCTGTTCGCGACTGGCAACACCCCCGGCAATGCGATGTCGACGGCATTGGCCTGTGCGTTCGGCGGGGCGCCGAATTCGGTGGGTGAGCCGGAAAACATCTTCGACGCGGTCGAGAGCTGTGCGTGGGTTTCCAGGCCGATGACGACCTCCCAGCTCATGGTTGTCGCCTGCTTTGCACGGTTATTCCTGCCAAGCTCATGGTTTGTCCCCTGGGGCGCGCGTGTGCCAGTCCGTGACGCGCTGAAAATGATGCGCTGCGCGCAGCATGCTCGCTTCGGCAAAATAATCGCCAACAATGTGCAGCCCGACGGGCAAGCCCCCTTCGCCGAATCCGCAGGGCACCGACATGCCAGGCAACCCCGCGAGATTGGCAGTTACCGTGTAGATGTCATTCAGGTACATCTGCACCGGATCAGCCGTCTTCGCGCCGATGCGGAACGCCACCGTGGGCGATGTCGGGCCGAGGATAAGGTCGCATTGGTCGAACGCAGCGGAAAAATCCCGGGCGATCAGCCTGCGCAACCGTTGTGCCTTCAGGTAATAGGCGTCGTAGTAACCGTGAGAGAGCACGTAGGTGCCGATCAGGATGCGCCGTTTGACCTCCGCACCGAAGCCCTCGGCGCGCGTTTTCTGATACATGTCCTGCAGATCGCGGTACTCGGACGTCCGATAGCCGTATCGCACACCGTCAAAACGGGAAAGGTTCGATGAGGCCTCCGCCGTTGCGATGACGTAGTAAGCGGGGACGGACAGTGCGCTGTTGGGCAGGCTGATCGAAACGCGCGTCGCGCCGAGCTTCTCGAAACAGGTAATCGCCGCCTCCACCGCAACGGCTACACCGGGAGAAAGTCCCGCGCCAAAATGATCTTCGGCGATCCCGATGCGCAGCCCCCGGAGTGGTTTTTCTGCCGCGCCCGATGCCGTGTCCGAATCGTCCCAGGGATGATCGAGGTTGCACGCATAGTCCTGAGGCTCGCGCTCCAGGCTTGTTGAATCGCGCGCGTCAGCGCCTGCCATGACGGTCAGCAGCAGCGCAAGATCCGCCACGCTCTTCGCCATGGGGCCCCCCTGATCAAGACTGGAGGCATAGGCCACCATCCCATAGCGCGACACCAGGCCATAGGTCGGTTTCAGCCCCGATACGCCGGACAGCGAAGCCGGTTGCCGGATCGAGCCACCGGTATCGGTCGCCGTCGCCGCGGGGGCCATGCGGGCCGCGACTGCCGCCGCTGATCCGCCCGATGATCCGCCTGGAACGCATGTTTCGTCCCAGGGATTCTTCACCGGCCCGTAGAACGACGCCTCGCTCGATGAACCCATGGCGAACTCGTCCATGTTGGTCTTGCCGAGGATCACAGCACCCGCGGAATTAAACCGCTCGATCACGTGGGCATCGTAGGGGCCGATGAAATTGGACAGCATCTTCGAGCCGCAGGTGGTGAGCCAGCCTTTGGTGACGAATATGTCCTTGTGCGCGATCGGAATGCCGGTCAGCGGTCCGCCCTCACCGCGAGAGAGGCGCGCGTCGGCGGCGCGCGCCTGTTCCATCGATTTCGCGGGGTCAACGGTGATGAACGCATTCAGCGAACCATTGAGTCCGGCGATACGCGAGAGAAACAGTTGCGTCAGCTCCGCGCTCGAAATCTTCTTGGACAGCAACGCGGCGGAGAGTTCCGACAAGGAGGCATTGATCATCGGCAGGACGCAGGACTATGGGAACGTAAGCGCGCAGCGCGGGATCGGGAGCGCGATTGCGGGCACTCGCCCGGCTCGAACCTTACTCGATCACTCTGGGGACCAGATACAGGCCGCCCTCGACCTGGGGCGCAATGGACTGGAAAAGCGCATGCTGGTCGCTTTCCGTGACGCGGTCCTCGCGCAGCCGAAGCATCAGGTCCTGCGCATGCGCCATGGGCTCGACGCCGGCCGTATCGACTGCGCTCATCTGGCCGACCAGTCCCAGAATATCGTTTAGCTGGAGCCGCATTCCGGTTGCTTCCACGTCGCTTATTTCGATACGTGCCAAGTGGGCAATTCGCTTGACTTCCTCTAGGGTCAAAGACACGAAAAAATCCTTCAAAACCGAGGGTTAATTAAGTTATTATAACGCATCGCTTCAATTGGTCTGGCGATCGGAACGGCCTTCGGGGATGCATCCCAAACACAGCGATTCCAAGGCCGGGCTTGGCTCTCGCGACGACTAGCGCAATGAGGAACAGGATCTGATGTTCGGTTTTTTGCGGGGCTATTTTTCCGATGATCTCGCCATTGATCTCGGCACCGCCAACACGCTGATTTATGTACGCGGCAAGGGAATCGTGCTGGACGAACCTTCGGTTGTGGCTATACGTCAGGAAGGCGGCCCCAACGGCAAGAAGACCATTCAGGCGGTAGGCAAGGAAGCCAAACAAATGCTCGGCAAGACGCCGGGTAACATCACGGCGATCCGCCCGATGAAAGACGGCGTCATTGCCGACTTCACCGTCACCGAGCAAATGCTCAAGCAGTTCATCAAGAAAGTGCACGTTTCACGACTGCTGTCGCCTTCGCCGCGCATCATCATCTGCGTTCCCTGCGGTTCCACCCAGGTTGAACGCCGCGCCATCCGCGAATCTGCGATAGGCGCGGGCGCATCGCAGGTTTATCTGATTGAAGAGCCCATGGCCGCTGCCATAGGTGCGGACCTGCCGGTGGCCGAGGCAACCGGCTCGATGGTGGTCGACATCGGCGGTGGCACCACTGAAGTGGGCGTCATTTCCCTGGGAGGCATGGTTTATGCCGGGTCGGTCCGGGTCGGGGGTGACAAGTTCGACGAAGCCATCATCAATTACATCCGCCGCAACTACGGCATGTTGATAGGCGAGACCACGGCCGAGACGATCAAGAAGCAGATCGGCTCCGCATTCCCGGGCTCCGAAGTCCGGGAGATGGAGGTGAAAGGCCGTAACCTTGCCGAAGGCATCCCCCGCAGCTTTACCATTTCATCCAACGAAATCCTCGAAGCGCTCACCGAACCGCTGAACCAGATTGTGTCGGCGGTGAAATCGGCGCTGGAACAGACGCCGCCCGAACTGGGCGCCGATATTGCCGAGAAGGGCATGGTGCTTACCGGAGGCGGAGCGCTGTTGCGCGATCTGGACCGGCTGCTCATGGAAGAGACCGGACTGCCTGTCATTGTCGCCGAGGACCCGCTGACCTGCGTGGTGCGCGGTTCGGGCAAGGCGCTGGAGAAAATGGACAAGCTCGGGAGCATATTCACCAACGACTGACGTGCGAGCGTACCGGTTGGTGAAGGATCGCAACGGTCCTTCATCTTCGGCTGCGTGGCTTTTGATCGCGCCGGTCCCTCCCACTGTCTAGCCGATCAATGGACTTCCAGCCGCCACCCTTTTTCAACCGTGGTCCCGCCCCGCTGGTTCGCCTCACGTTTTTTTCCCTGCTTGCCGTTTTTTTCATGATTCTTGACGCTCGCTTCGGCTACGCCGAATCGTTCCGCCAGATCGTGGCAGTCGTCGCCTACCCGCTGCAGCGCGCCGCGCTGGCGCCCGCGGCCATGTTGTCCGCCGCCGCCGAGTACTTCAGCAGCCAGAGCTCACTGCGCCGCGAGAACTCTGATCTGCGTGCAAAGCAGTTGCAAGCCGCAAAAGACCTGTTGACACTTGACGCGCTTTCGGCCGAAAACGCGCAATTGCGGCGTGCGCTGGACGCGCGCGAGCGATTGCCGCGCAGGGCGCTGTTCGCGGAAATTCTCTACGCGGGAAGGGATCCGTTTTCGCGCAAGGTGATGCTTGATCGCGGCGACCAGCACGGAATCGCAATGGGGCAGGCGGTCGTCGATGATATCGGCGTCATCGGCCAGGTCACGCGCGTGCATCCGCTGCTGGCCGAAGTCACGCTGATCACCGACAAGGACCACGCGATACCGGTCCAGGTAGTGCGAAACGGACTGCGGGCCATTGCCTACGGTTCCGGCGACGGTGCAACGCTGGATCTGCGCTTTCTTGCGGCAAACGTCGACGTCCAAAGCGGTGATGATCTGGTCACTTCCGGAATCGACGGGACTTATCCTCCGGGCCTGCCGGTGGCTAAAGTTTCGCGCGTGGAACGCGATGCCGCCTACGCCTTTGCCAAGATTTCATGCATGCCGGCTGCGGGCGCTGATCGCGGCCGGCAGGTACTGGTCCTCTTCCAGGAAACGCGCGACCCGCGGCCGCCTGCCGACGTGGAAGCCGCGGCCCGCCCCAAGGCAGCAAAGACCAAGCGCGTCAGGAAGCGCGAATGAGAAGCTGACCGATGTCATACGTACCGCAACCGCAGCGCATCCTGCTTCAGGTGAAGG
The DNA here is from genome assembly GCA_009693435.1 of Betaproteobacteria bacterium. The sequence goes on from SHXF01000042.1 coordinate 22,418, forward strand.
TCGGCTTCATTGTGTTTACCCTGGCCGCGGCACTGCTCATCAACCTCCTGCCCTGGCGTGACATTTCCGGTCTGCCGGATATGCTCGCGCTGGTGCTTGCGTTCTGGTGCATCCACCAACCGCGCAGGGTCGGCATCGGCATCGCATGGCTGCTTGGCATCCTGACTGACGTGAGCAATGGCGCCCTGCTCGGACAGCACGCGTTCGCCTATTCGATGCTGGCTTTTGCCGCACTGGCCCTGCATCGGCGGATTCTCTGGTTTTCTCTATCGCTGCAGGCAATGCATGTGCTGGTGCTCCTGCTGGGTTGCCAGTTGCTCATGCTGTGCGTAAGGCTCGTCGCCGGCAACCCGTTTCCCGGGTTCGCGTATTTCTTTGGCCCGGTGGTCGCCGCGGCGCTCTGGCCGCTGTCCAACCTCATCCTGCTCGCCCCGCAGCGCAAACCGGAATCTGTTGATGAGAACCGGCCGATTTAAATTTCCTTTCGAAAAGTCGGGAAAGAATGGGAAAGAAAGGATCCGGTGCCTTTCCGGAATTCCCTCCTGCTCATCTCACTGTACGATTGCAAAACCACCGATCCCGCAGGGGGTTCCGCGAATGCGTTCCGCAATTCTGCCGTTCGCCGGCGAAAAGGCCCCGGGAATTGGATTACTCTTCTGCCTTGAGCGTGCCGCGGAACGGTCCTGACCATGCGCATTACGGAACTGAAAAACACCCAGCAGGAGTTGTACTACTTCCAGGTCCGCATCGGGATAGCAGGTGCCGTCGTTTTATGCGCTTTTCTGGCGCTGTTCGCCCGGTTCTTCTACCTCCAGGTAGTGCAGCATGAGTACCTGCATACGAAGGGCGAGGACAACCGCATCTCGATCGTACCGATCACGCCCAACCGGGGCAACATACTTGACCGCAACGGCGTGGTCCTGGCGCGCAATTATTCGGCGTATACGCTGGAGATCAATCCCGGGAAGGTAGCCGACCTGGAGGCGACCATCAACGAACTGGCCCAGATCATCGATGTCCAGCAGAAGGACCGCAAACGCTTCAAGCGGTTGATGGAGGAGTCCAAGGCGGCGGACAGCCTCCCCATCCGCACCCGTCTGTCGGATGAGGAGGTCGCGCGTTTTGCCGCAAACCGCTATCGTTTTCAGGGCGTGGACATCAAGGCGCGGCTGTTTCGCCAGTATCCGTACGGCGAGGTGGCTTCGCACCTGCTTGGCTACATCGGCCGCGTCAATGATCGGGACCTCGAGCGGATTGAACGCGACGGGTTGACGACCAACTACAAGGGCACCGATCACATCGGCAAGACGGGTCTGGAGCAAAGTTATGAAGCGGAACTGCATGGCACTACCGGCTATGAACAGGTGGAGGTGGATGCAGCCGGACGTGGCGTCAGAACGCTGTCGCGCACCGCGCCGACTTCGGGCAACAATCTTCTGCTGACCGTTGATATCAAACTCCAGGAATTGGCCGAGCAGGCGTTTGGCGATCGGCGCGGCGCGCTGGTTGCAATTGAACCCGGTACGGGCGGCATATTGGCTTTCGTTTCCAAGCCGGGCTACGACCCGAATCTGTTCGTCGACGGTATCGATCCGCAAAGCTGGGAAGCGCTCAACACGTCGCCCGACCGGCCGCTCATCAACCGTGCGCTCAGCGGGGTTTATCCGCCCGGTTCCACGTTCAAACCGTACATGGCGCTGGCTGCGCTGGAACTCGCCAAGCGCACCCCGTCGCAGGCCATCTCCGACCCGGGGTACTACATGTTCGGCGGCCATCGCTTTCGCGACGACAAGGTCGGCGGCCACGGCATGGTGGACATGTACAAATCGATAGTCGTGTCCTGTGACACGTACTACTACACGCTCGCCAACGACCTTGGCATCGACAATATTTCGAACTTCATGGGACAACTCGGTTTTGGCCGGCGCACCGGTATCGATCTCGAGGGCGAATCCGAAGGGGTGCTGCCCTCGCAGGCCTGGAAAAAAAAGCGGTTTCGCCGGCCGGAACAGCAAAAATGGTATGCCGGTGAAACGATCAGCATTGGCATCGGCCAGGGTTACAATTCCTACACGCCGCTGCAGATGGCGCAGGTAATGGCCACCCTGGCGAACAATGGCATGGTTTACCGGCCGCGCCTGGTCAATTACATCGAAAGCAACAAGACCGCCGAGCGCAGGTACATCGAGCCGCAGCCTCAGCGGACCCTGCCTCTGAAGTCGCAGCACGTGGAAGTCATTCGGCAGGCCCTGATAGGCGTCAACAAGGAAGGTACGGGCGCGCGGGCATTCGCCGGCGCCGGTTATACCAGCGCGGGAAAGACCGGCACGGCGCAAGTGGTCGCGATGAAGCAGAACGAGAAATACGTGGAATCCAAGACAATAGAGCGCCTTCGCGACCATGCGCTTTTCATTGCCTTCGCGCCTGCGGACAACCCCCGCATCGCCCTCGCTGTCATTGTGGAGAACGCCGGTTTCGGCGCGAGGGCCGCGGCGCCGATCGCGCGCCAGGTGATCGACTATTTCCTGCTGGGCAAGCGTCCCCCGGCGATCGAAAAGCCCGCTGTGCAGACCGACGACGGAGAAGATGTTGATTGAGCGCTTCTGGAAGCGGGTCGTCGCCCCGGTCGATGGCTCTTTGCTGTCCGTGGCGATGGGTCTGCTGGCACTCGGGATGATCACGCTTTACAGCGCGGCATACGAAAACCCCAGCCGGGTCAGTGCCCAGGGATTCAACATTGCCGTAGCGCTCGCGGTGATGTGGATTGCCGCGCAGGTGCCGCCCCAGACGCTGATGCGATTCGCGCCTCCTGTGTATATCACCGGTCTGCTGCTGTTGCTGGCAGTGGCGGTATTCGGCGACGTCCGCAATGGCGCACGGCGCTGGCTCAACGTCGGCGTGACCAGCATTCAGCCCTCGGAGATCATGAAAATCGCCATGCCCTTGATGCTTGCCTGGTATTTTCACAAACGCGAATCATTGCTGCGCTTGCACGACTACGCCGTCGCGGCGGTGTTGCTGGCGGCTCCCGGTCTGCTGATTGCCAGGCAACCGGACCTGGGTACCGCGCTGCTGGTGCTTTGCGGCGGGTTTTACGTAATTTTCCTGGCAGGTCTGCCGTGGAAAATTCTCGCCGGGCTGGTGACTGCCGGACTGGCCAGCCTTCCGGTGCTGTGGACGATGCTGCATGATTACCAGCGCCGGCGAATTTTTACCCTCGTCGATCCCAGCGAAGATCCCTTGGGCGCGGGCTACCACATCATACAGGCGACGATCGCAGTGGGATCGGGGGGCATTACCGGCAAAGGCTGGCTGAAAGGGACTCAGACTCACCTGGAATTCATTCCGGAGCGATCCACCGATTTCATTTTTGCAGTGTTCTCCGAGGAATTCGGGCTGATCGGCAACGGCTTGCTGTTACTCCTTTATCTTGCTTTGATCACGCGCGGCCTGGTAATTGCCGCAAACGCGCCGACGTTCTTTTCCCGACTGCTTGCGGGTGCGATTATTCTTACGTTTTTCACCTATGCCTTCGTCAACATGGGCATGGTGAGCGGGATTCTGCCGGTGGTCGGCGTGCCATTGCCTCTGGTGTCGTATGGCGGTACAGCGCTCGTGACGCTTTTTCTCGGAATAGGCATCCTGATGAGCATTCAGAAGCATCGCAAGCTGGTGCAGACATGAAAACAAGAAGGGTGCGGAGTTGAACGGGCTGTCCATGTTGCGCTTGAGGCTTGCACGGTCCGGGTTTTCCGCTTCACTCGTTTTCCCCGCGATCCTGGTTTCTTGCGTGTTGCTGCAGAGTGGTTGCGCCGGCGTCCCGGGTGGTGGACCGGCAGCCGTGCCGCCGGTGGTGACGCAGCAGCAGGGGGTTCCCCCGCAGACGCAGGGACCGCGTCGTGGCGGCTACTACCAGGATGACGGTCCGGGCGAGAATTCGCCTCCGGACCTGGGCGCAATTGCCGACGCTGAACCCCGTCTGGATCCGTTGCATCGATTCGCCAACAACCCGTACAACGTGTTCGGGCAAGCCTACGTGCCCCTGCGCTCTGCGTCGCCCTATCGCCAGCGCGGACTCGGCAGCTGGTATGGCCGCAAATTTCATGGTCAGCGAACTTCCAGCGGCGAGCCTTACGACATGTACGCAATGACCGCAGCGCACCCCACCCTGCCGATTCCGAGTTATGCGCGCGTCACGCACGTTGCGAGCGGCCGTACGGTGGTGGTGCGCATCAACGACCGGGGCCCTTTTCATTCGGGACGAATCATCGACTTATCCTATACGGCAGCCTGGAAGCTTGGTTACGTGGCTGCGGGCAGTGCCCAGGTGGATGTCGAAGCGATCAGTCCGGCAGAGATTGCCGAGCGCGGCAAGAAGCCGGTGACCCTGGCTGTTTCGGCGGCATCTTACCCGGCGGCGCAAGCACAGCCAGTCACGAAAGTGCTGGCCGCCGAGCAAAAGCCGCTGCCGCCGCTTGCTGAAAAAGATGGCGCTGTGCTCGATTCCGGGGATGCAGCCCAGTCAGCCAGCCGGGGCGGCACGTCGGGCAACGTCTATCTGCAACTTGCCGCGTTCTCGGCGCGTGAATCTGCAGAACAGGTCCGAGTGCGGCTGGGTCGGGAATTGGCATGGCTGGGCCGCACCATCGAGATATTTTCGAAGGGCGGGCTGTTTCGCCTTCATCTCGGCCCCTATCGCGACAGAAGCGAAGCGGGCGGCGTCGCCGCGCGCATCCAGGAGGCCATGCAGACAAAGCCCATGATCGTCGTCCGATGACGCGCACCTGCCCGGGGACGCATCTGCGCGCACTGGCAATCTGCCTCGCTGCCGGCACGCTCACCGGGTGCGCCGGTGGTCTTTCCGGCGGGCGGGACAATGCGCGCATTGCGACAGCCGATGCGCCGCTTGCACCCGCTGCCGCGTCCCGGTCTGCTTCGTCGGCGCCAGCATCGATGCCGACGGGGCTGCTGCTTCGGCGTCCTGGCGGTTTCTATACGGACGACGGACCAGACGGCAAACCCCCCGTCGACCTGAACCTTGTCGCGGATGCCGAACCGAAACCGGAACCGCTCAACGCGCGCGCCAACGATCCCTATACCGTTTTCGGGCGCGACTATGTTCCGGCACGCGCCGTAGGCGCGTACAAGCGCCAGGGCACGGCGTCCTGGTACGGTCGCAAGTTTCACGGCCAACGTACGGTCGGCGGTGAGATCTACGACATGTATGCCATGAGTGCCGCGCATCCGACACTGCCCATTCCGAGTTATGCAAGAGTGACCAACCTCGAGAACGGCCGCGCGGTTATCGTGCGCATCAACGACCGTGGCCCGTTTTCTTCGGGCAGGATCATGGACCTGTCATACGCAGCCGCTTTCAGGCTCGGATTCGCCGAGTCTGCGCTCACCAATATTGAAGTGGAAACGATTGTTCCGGTGGAATCAGCGGTAGCGTTGGCCATCACAAGAGAGACGACTCCGCTTTCCGCGGATCTTCCCAAGGAAGAACCGTCGGTCCCGCAGACCAGCGAAGCGGGCGGGATTTACCTGCAGCTGGGCGCCTTTTCGGTTCGCGTCAACGCCGATAACTTCCGCGCCAGACTGCAACGCCAGCTCGATCCACTCAAGCAGACACTGCATACCCAGGTCAGCGGAAACCTGTTTCGGGTTCGCCTGGGGCCGTACCGCAGTCGCGCGGAAGCCAACGAGGTTGCGGAGCGGATTCGGGACGTGCTCGAATTCAAACCCGTCGTCGTCGGACGCTGAAATACCGATGGAAATCGCGACGCCAGCGATTCGATGCACGTTAGTGCGCATTCCAGCGGCGGTGATTCCGTTTGCCGGTCCGTTATAATCCAGGCTTTCCTGCGTGCAATCCATGTTCGTACGCCTGCTGATCTGTTTTTCGTTGCTCTGCGGTCAGGTTACCCAAGCCATGGCCCAGCAGCCGCCCCCCGTCGCGGCACGCGCCTGGCTGTTGCTGGACGTTTCAAGCGACCAGGTTATTGCCAGTCACAACCCGGATGAACGGGTCGAGCCGGCGTCGCTGACCAAGCTGATGACCGCGTACCTGACCTTCGCGGCGATATCCAAGAAGACCGTTGCACTCGAGCAGGCCGTGGTTATTTCCGGGCGCGCCTCGCGCGCCGGCGGATCTCGCATGTTCATCGAACCGAACATGCCGGTCAAAGTTGAAGAGTTGCTGCGCGGCATGATCGTGCAGTCGGGCAATGACGCCTGCATCGCCCTGGCTGAATTGATCGCGGGATCGGAAGAAGTATTCGTGCAGTTGATGAATCGCGAGGCGGGCAGGCTGGGCATGAAGAATACCAACTTCGCGAACTCGAGCGGGCTGCCCGACCCCAAGCACTATTCAAGTGCCCGGGACCTTGCACTGCTCGCCGCGGCGCTGATCCGTGATTTTCCCGACCTGTACCGCTATTACTCGATCAAAGAATACCGATACAACAACATCACCCAGCCAAACCGGAACCGGCTGCTGTGGCTGGATCCCAATGTGGATGGCGTCAAGACCGGCCATACGGACAATGCCGGCTATTGCCTGATTGCATCCGCCAAGCGCGGTCCGCGACGGCTGCTGTCGGTGGTGCTTGGGGCAAACTCCGACAGCACGCGGGCACAGGAGAGCCAGAAGCTCCTTAATTTCGGGTTTCAGCTCTATGACAGCGCCCGCCTCTACGAAAAGGGCCAGACCCTCGCTCAGCTCGAAGTATGGAAAGGCAGCGAGTCGCGTCTGAAGGCAGGCATGGCTTCGGACTTGTACATTACGGTTCCCAAGGGGCAGTCAGACAAGCTGAAAGCCGACCTTGTAAGCGAGCAGCCCCTGGTCGCACCGATTTCTGCCGGCCAGCGCGTAGGCACGGTGCGCGTGGCTTTCGACAACCGGGCGATCGGCGAATATCCTGTAGTCGCACTCGAAACCGTCTCTGTTGCCGGGTTTTTCGGACGAGCATGGGATACGGTTCGATTGTGGTTCAAATGAGCGGCGCATGGCAGCACGCGTGACGCGCGATTGCGCCGGCGTGTGCCCTCACCCCCGCTCACCGCTTTGCACAAATCTGGAAAGGTCCGATGATTTACCTTAACGGCGAGTTCATGCCGCTGGAGCAGGCGAAGATCCCGGTGCTCGACCGGGGTTTCATCTTCGGCGATGGCGTGTACGAACTCATTCCGGTCTACTCTCGCCGGCCTTTTCGGCTCGGAGAGCACCTCGAAAGGTTACGGGCCAGTCTCGACGCGACGGCTATTGTCAATCCACACTCGGATGCCCAGTGGTCGGAGCTGTTCCGGCGCGTCATAGCAGAGAACCCCTGGGAGGACCAAAGTCTCTACCTGCAGGTTACGCGAGGCGTCGCGCCCCGCGATCATCGATTTCCGGTGAACGCGACGCCGACCGTGTTCATCATGTCATCCGAACTGACCGGACCGCCGGCAGTGGTGCGTGAGCGCGGCGCGGCTGCCATTACCCGGGAGGATTTCCGGTGGTTGCGCTGCGACATCAAATCGATATCGCTGCTTGGCAATTGCCTGCTGCGGCAGGCCGCCGCCGATGCCGACTGCATCGAGACGATCCTGCATCGCGACGGCTATATTACCGAAGCTTCGTCAAGCAACGTATTTGTAGTCTCGGACGGCCTGATCGTCACGCCGCCCAAGTCAAACCTGATGCTGCCGGGCATCACCTATGACGTGGTTCTCGAAATCCTGAAGGCGAACGAAATCCGCCACGAAGTCCGCACCGTACCCGCGGCCGAACTTCGCCCGGCTGACGAAATATGGCTCACGTCCTCGACCAAGGAGGTACTCGCGGTGACGATGCTGGATGGAAAACCTGTGGGTGCCGGCAGGCCGGGCACCGTATATGCCCGCGTGTATTCGCTTTACCAGGATTTCAAAGCCAACGTGATGCGGGCGCCAGGACATGACTGAGGAAATAGAATCGATACTTGCATTCCCGACCGAATTTCCCATCAAGATAATGGGAAAGACGCAAGCCGGTTTCGCCCAGAACATCATCGAAATCGTGCAGCGGCACGCGCCGGATTTCGACGCGGCTGCAATGGAGATGCGCTCCAGCCGCGAGGGTCGATATCTTTCGCTGACCTGCACCATCATCGCCACCTCGCGGGAACAACTCGACAATCTGTACCGCGAGCTATGCGACCATCCGATGGTCACGATGGTGCTGTGAGAGACCTGTGATAACGGAAGAATCCGGCGCGACCGAAATCCGTGGCAATGGACGCACCCTGCACGCCGCGGCGCATCCTGCCATTCTGGTGCGTCAACTCGGCCTGTCGGATTATGAAGCGACCTACGCCGCAATGCGCGATTTCACCGCTTCCCGGAACGAACATACTCCTGATGAATTGTGGGTTCTCGAGCATCCGCCGGTCTATACAGCCGGTGTCGCCGCGCGCAGGGCGCATTTTCCCTCCGATAGCGCCATTCCCGTACTCATGGTGGATCGCGGCGGCCAGATTACCTACCACGGCCCGGGACAAGCCGTGGTCTATGTGCTTGTGGCTCTGCAGCGGCGCGGCCTGGGCGTGCGCGCGCTGGTTCGACTCATAGAGCGGGCGGTGATTGCATTGCTGGAAACCTATGGCGTCGTCGGTGAAACCATTCAGGGCGCGCCGGGCGTCTATGCAGGCGGCGCCAAGATCGCCGCGCTCGGATTGCGGGTGCGCGGTGGCGCCGCCTACCACGGCGTAAGCCTGAACGTGGATGTGGACCTGCAGCCGTTCCTCGCCATCGATCCGTGCGGCTACCCGGGTATGCCGGTAACGCGACTGGCGGATTTCGGCATCGGCGCAAACTCCGGCACAGTGGGCGGCCGGCTTGCTGCCATAATTGCGGAGCACATGGAATCGCGTGGACCAGACCGCTGAAAAACAGAAGGGCCGATCCAAGACGGCGCGCATACCTATCAAGGTAGTTGCGCAGCCCCGGCTGCCCAAACCCGACTGGATACGTGTGCGCGCCGCTACCGCGGGATCGCGCTTTCATGAAATCAAGCAGGTGCTGCGCGAACGGAATCTGCACACTGTCTGCGAGGAAGCATCCTGTCCGAACATCGGCGAGTGCTTCGGCAAGGGCACTGCGACATTCATGATTCTTGGCGATCTGTGCACCCGTCGCTGCCCGTTTTGCGATGTCGCTCATGGCCGGCCCCAACCGCCGGATCAGCAGGAACCACTGCACCTGGCCGAGACCATCGCGGCGCTGAAGTTGTCGTACGTTGTGATTACCAGCGTCGATCGAGATGACCTGCGCGATGGCGGGGCGGGGCATTTCGCCGAGTGCATTCGCGCCGTACGGCTGCATTCCCCGGATACCCGCATCGAAATCCTGGTGCCGGATTTTCGCGGGCGGCTTGACAAGGCGCTGGACATGCTCGCATCCGATCCGCCCGACGTGATGAATCACAATCTGGAAACGGTGCCACGGCTGTACCGCCAGGCCCGCCCAGGATCCGATTACAGGCACTCGCTCAAGTTGCTGCAGGACTTCAAGGCGCGCCGGCCCGACGTCCCGACCAAGTCCGGCCTGATGATCGGGTTGGGGGAAACCGACGACGAAATACTGGAGGTGATGCGCGACCTGCGACAGCACGCCGTGGACATGCTGACGATCGGGCAATATCTGCAGCCGTCAGCGGATCACTTGCCGGTGCTGCGCTACCTGCATCCGGAGGGTTTCGCGCGTTTCGGCGAGGAAGCGGATCGGCTCGGATTTGCGCATGCGGCGGTCGGCCCGATGGTCCGCTCCAGTTACCATGCCGATCGGCAGGCGAACGCTGCATTTCCCCGGCTCGCGGATTCAGGGCATCTGCAGGCTCCGTAGCGGCCGTGTGACGCAGCACGGGTAAAGCCTCAGGACGCTTCTTTCAGTTTGGCTTCGAGCAGGGCGTGGAGCAGCTCGAAATCGGGCTCGCCCAGATACTGCTTCACCACCCGTCCGCGCTTGTCGATGATGAAGGTCGTCGGAGTCAGCTGGATATCGCCGAAGCGTTTCGCGAGATCACCCATCGGGTCAAGCACAACCTTGAACGGCAGCGCGTTCTTTTCGGTGTAGTGGAGCACATGGTTCGGCGGGTCGTAGCTCATGGCCACAGCGATGGTTTCGAAGCCACTGTCACGGTACTTGTTGTAGGTTTCGACGATCCGGGGCATCTCATGCACGCATGTGACGCAGGACGTTGCCCAGAAGTTGACCAGCACCACCTTGCCACGCAGTTCCGCAGTTACCCGGCCGCGCCACGTCTGGGCCCAATCGGTGCGAAGCAGGGGCGCACATGCCGCCGGAATTCAGTGCGCCTCTTCCCAGTTCATTCCCGATCCGACATCGACGACCAAGGGCACTTTCAGCCGGGCCACGCCTGTCATCAGACCAGGCAGTTCGGCCTTGATTCGTTCGAGTTCGACCTCCGGGACTTCGAGAACCAGTTCGTCATGCACTTGCATCACCAGCTTCGATGCCATCCTGGAGTCATCCAGCCACTTCTGCACGGCCAGCATGGAAAGTTTGATGAGGTCGGCCGCCGTTCCCTGCATTGGCGCGTTGATCGCTGCGCGCTCCGCCCCCTGCCGGCGTGCCTGGTTTGATGAGCGGATTTCGCTCAGCCACAGCCGCCGCCCGAACACCGTTTCGACATACCCTTTTTCCTTGGCTCCCTCGCGGGTTTCCTGCATGTACCGCGCAACGCCGGGATAGCGGGTGAAGTAGCTTGCGATGTAGGCCTGTGCGGTGGCCCTCTCCAGACCCAGTTGCTGCGCAAGGCCAAACGCCGACATGCCGTACATGAGGCCGAAGTTGATTGCCTTGGCGCTGCGGCGTTCTTCGGAAGATACCTCGTGAAGGGCGCGGTTGAAGACTTCGGCTGCCGTGGCGCGGTGAATGTCTTCGCCAGCTTCGAATGCGGCGAGCAGGCGTTCATCGCCTGAAATGTGGGCCATGATGCGCAATTCGACCTGCGAGTAGTCTGCGGACACGATTTGCGAGCCCGGCGGCGCGATGAAGGCTTCGCGGATGCGCCTGCCTTCGGTAGTGCGCACCGGAATGTTCTGCAGATTGGGATCCGTCGAGGACAGCCGCCCGGTCACAGCGGTGCCCTGGCTGTAATTCGTGTGAACGCGGCCGGTCTTCGCGTTCACCATGCGCGGCAGCTTGTCCGTATAAGTCGATTTCAGCTTGGACAGCGTGCGATATTCGAGCAGCGTCTTCGGCAACGGGTAATCCAGAGCCAGCTTCTCCAGAACCTCCTCATCGGTGGAGGGGGCGCCGCTGGGCGTCTTCTTCAGCACCGGCAGTTTCAGGCGCTCGAAAAATATCTCGCTGATCTGCTTGGGCGAGTTGAGATTGAACGGCTGTCCGGCATCGCGATGAGCGCGCTCTTCCAGCGCCATCATGGCCTGGCCCAGTGTGCGGCTTTGCGCATCGAGTTGCGCAGCATCGATCAGCACGCCGTTTCGCTCGATGCGGAACAGCACTTCGCGCACCGGCATTTCGATTGCTTCATAGATGTGGCGGAGCTTGTCATCGCCGGCAACCTTCGGGTACAGTTTTTCATGCAGCTGCAGGGTGATGTCCGCGTCCTCTGCGGCATAGTCCGTAGCGCGCCCTACTTCCACCTGACTGAACGGTATGCGCTGCGCGCCCTTGCCGGTCACCTCGTCATAGGTGATCGTCTGCACCCCAAGGTGGCGCGCCGCCATGCTGTCCATGTCGTGGCGCAGGTGGGATTCGATCACATAGGATTGCAGCAGGGTGTCATGCGCGATGCCATTGAGTGCGACGCCGTGGTTGGCGAGCACATGCTGGTCGTACTTGAGGTTCTGGCCGACTTTCCGGTGCGCCGGACTTTCGAGCCAGGCGCGCAACACGGCGAGCGCCGCTTCAATGCCGATTTGCGCGGGTACCCCGGCATAGTCGTGGGCCAGGGGTAGATAAGCGGCCAGGCCGGCCACGTTCGCAAAAGACATGCCGATCAGTTGCGCAGACATCGGGTCGAGACTGTCCGTTTCAGTATCGAATGCCGTCAGTTCGGCGGTCTCCAGCGCGAGCAACCAGCGGCGCAGGTCGGATTCCGTGAGCAGCGTCTCGTAACGCCGCTGCATCTGGTCGGGACGGACCGCGGCAGCGGCTGCGCGCTCTTCGACGACGGTATTGGCGAATGGTGCTTTGGGCTCGTCTGCCGCGTTTGCGACCTTGACTTCTTTCACCCAGCTTCTGAAACCGAATTGCTGAAACAGTTCGGCGACTTTATTGTCGTCGGGTATCGAAAGCCCGAGCTCATCTGGCCTCACCGGCAAAACGACATCGCATTTCACCGTCACCAGTTGCCTTGCCCTGGGCAGCCAATCGACTGCTTTGCGCAGGTTTTCTCCGACGATGCCGCCGATCTCGCCGGCGTGGGCCATTACGCCGTCCAGCGAGCCAAACTGGGCGAGCCACTTCACGGCAGTCTTGGGCCCGACCTTGTCGACGCCGGGAATGTTGTCGACCGCATCGCCTACCAGGGAAAGATAGTCGACGATGCCCTGGGGTGGCACGCCGAACTTTGCCTTCACGGCGGCTTCGTCGAGCGTTTCATTGCTCATCGTGTTGATGAGCCTGATGTTCGGCGAGACCAGTTGCGCCAGGTCCTTGTCGCCGGTGGAGATTATGCAGTGCATGCCCTGCGCCTCCGCCTGCCGCGCCAGCGTGCCGATCACGTCGTCCGCCTCGACGCCTTCGATCTGCAACAGCGGCCAGCCCAAGGCGCGGATTGCTTCGAATAACGGTTCCACCTGGCGCGAAAGATCTCCGGGCATCGCCGGCCGGTGCGCTTTGTACTGCTCGTACCAATCGTCCCGGAAGGTCCTGCCCTTCGCATCGAACACGCACGCCAGATGCTCCGCCTTGTAGTCGGACACGAGGCGTCGCAGCATGTTCAGCACGCCGTAAATGGCGCCTGTCGGTTCCCCCGCCGGGCTGCGCAGATCGGGCAGCGCATGGAAGGCGCGATAGAGATAGGACGAGCCGTCGACGAGCAGCAGCGATTTATTCAAGGGAACGGAGTACCAATGAACGGGAAGACACTGAATCCGGCTGTCGCTGGCAGAGCGACGCAACCGCACGCTGCAGACTGAGCCCGGCAACTGTCTCCCATTATGTCAGAATTCGTCGAAACGACTGGGCACACGAAGGTGCGCCGCATCGCGGATTGCGAATCTGCTAGACTTTGCTCTTCACGGCAAGAGCCGAGTCCAAGATGCGACGCCTCCTTTTTCTTTTTGTCCTCCTCGTTTTAACGCTCCCTGCAACCGCACAGCAGCCCCCGAAGCTCGAACCGCTGCCGGTACCGCCTCCAGCGCCACCGGGTGCGGATCAGGACATTTCGAGCGAGCGGTCGGTGCAAATTACCCCCGGCCTCAATGATCAGGTCGAGGAGGTGGTCGTGAATGGCCGCCGCACGATCCGCGTCACCACGCCGCAGGGCAATGTCTACTACCTCGTCGAGGACGCGGGTGACGGCGGCACCGGTCGTCGGGAGGGACTCGACCAGCGCATTCGCGTCCCGACGTGGGTCATCAAGGAATTTTGAGCAGTCAGTGACGCGGGACGATCGGGTAAACATTCTCGCGGCGCCCCGGAAATCCGTCCATCCGGGCGGGTCTTTATCCGCTTAGGGAAACACGGAACAAGTGTCTATTTCCGGAAATGCGTCAAGCGTGTTTCTTCTAAAGCGGGAGATTTACAAAGGGGGGTCACCCCCTTGTTCAGTATTTCCTTAACCCTCTTCATGTCTGTTTTCACCAAAGTCAGCCCGCAGGAACTGGGCGCGTGGCTAAAAGGCTACGCCGTAGGGACGCTCACCGAGTTAAAGGGCATCACTGCGGGCATCGAGAATACCAATTATTTCGTCACGACGACGCGCGGGCGCTACGTGCTGACGCTGTTCGAAAAGCTGACAGCGGCGGAGTTGCCGTTCTATCTGAACTTCATGGCGCACCTGGCCAGCCACGGCATTCCGTGCCCTGCGCCGATCGCCGACCAGGACAATTCACTGCTCGGAACGCTGAACGGCAGGCCGGCGGCCCTCGTCACATTCCTGCCGGGGGCGCCTGTTGTCGCGCCGACATCCGCCCATTGCGCGCTCGTTGGAACCACACTGGCCGACATGCACCTCGCGGGCCGCAGCTACCGTGGCGATATGGAAAACCCCCGCGGGCCGAAATGGTGGCGGGAAACGGCGCCCCGGGTGATGCCATTCCTCGACGCGACGCGCCAGGACCTGCTTCAGGGGGAACTGGAGTACCAGTCGCGCTTCCGCTTCAACGAATTGCCGCGTGGCCCGGTGCATGCGGATCTGTTCCGGGACAACGTGCTGTTCGGCAACGGCGTCAGCCAGTTGCGGCTAGGCGGTGTTATCGATTTCTACTTTGCCGGCATCGATGCCCTGCTCTACGACGTGGCGGTCACGCTCAACGACTGGTGCATCGAGCCCGACGGCAGGATAGATCCGGAACGCGCCATGGCGTTTCTCGACGCCTACCGCATGATACGCGGCCTCACGGCGGACGAGAGGGAGGCCTGGCCGGTGATGCTGCGTGCGGGAGCACTGCGCTTCTGGCTGTCCCGTTTGTTCGACTTTTATCTGCCGCGGCCCGGTGAACTTACCCACGCGCACGATCCTGAGCATTTTCGGCGGATACTCGAATTGCGGCGCGCCCACCCCGGCATACTGTGACAGTCAATATGAAAATGAAAGCTGCCGCATGATCACGAGCCGCATCGTCCCGGCGCGAAATGGCTGGTCCTGGATCACCAGGGGCTTCGCCCTGTTCCGCAGCAATGTCCCAATGTGGATCGCACTCGTATTCCTTTACTGGCTGCTCATCGCGCTGGTGAATCAGTTGCAGGCCGTAGGAACGGTGCTTGCCACGATTTCCCTACCCGCCTTTTCGGTCAGCTTCATGATCATATGCGGTGAGCTCGAACGCGGCGGCCGGGTCCGCCCGTCAATGCTCTTCGCGGGTTTCAGGCGCGCTCTGCCGGCGTTGATCATGCTGGGGGGGCTTTACCTGGTGTCAATCCTGCTCCTGCTGGGCATTTCATCGCTTGCCGACGACGGTGCGCTCATGAAATGGGTGCTCTCCGGAAAAGCCCCGGGAAATGAGCAATTGCGCGACGGCAGTGTCACTCGCGCGATGCTCCTGGCAGGTGCAATCGGAACGCCGGTTCTGTCCGCTTTCTGGTTTGCGCCCGTACTCGTTTCCTGGGGAGAGATGACCCCCGGAAAGGCGCTTTTCTACAGTTTTTTTGCGACCTTGCGAAACTGGCGGGCCTTTACCCTTTACGGGGCAATGCTGGGTTTGCTGGCGGTAATGCTCACGTTGGTGCTGGCGGTGTTTGCCATTGTCAGTGGCGGCAATATTGAAGTGGTCCGGCTCTCCGGTTTGCTGCTGACCGTATTAGGAATGCCGACTTTGTTCGCCAGTTTTTTTGTTTGCTATCGGGATATATTCCCGCCGGTACCTGCGTCCGGATTGCCCGCCGAGCCGCCACACGCCGCATAAACGTATCGCTTGAATTTGCTCGAATTGCGCGCGGAAAAGCACGAATTCGACTATATCTGTTCCAGCGGCCTGAGGGTCATGCGCACGCTGCGGCGACGGCGTCAATACGTCACACTTGCGCGAACGAGGAGGGGCCGTTGTGACAAAATTAACGGAGACTGAATGCGAGTTGTGCAATTCTGCGGGCGGGTTCCTGCTCTGGCAGGACGGATTCTGCAGGATTGTCGAAGTCGCGGAACCGGACTATCCGGGCTTTTGCCGAGTGATACTGGAGCGCCACGTGAAGGAAATGAGCGACCTTGACTCCGCCGAGCGCGTCAGGCTGCTGCATGCGGTCAATGAAACCGAAGCCGCTTTGCGCGCCGTTATGCGCCCGGACAAGGTGAATCTGGCGAGCCTGGGGAATGCCACACCGCATCTGCACTGGCACGTCATCCCGCGCTTTCGGGACGATCGCCATTTCCCGAAGCCGGTCTGGGCGGCCCCGGAGCGGCAGTCCGGCAAACCGAAGCACGCCGGCATCGCCGCCCTGAGGGCGGACCTGGCGGCGGAACTGAAGCGACGCCTGAAAGGAAGCTGACATGAACTTCGATTTGCCCATAATCGCTGCGGACGCAAAGCCCGAATTCACCGACGCCGCAAGCTGCGCGGAATGGCTGCGGAGCCTGCCGCTGATCAACGTTGGTCCGTCCCACGGCAGACTGCTCGGCGAACTGGAGGAACTCAACTGCTTCGCTGCGCCGCCTGCTGAACGGTTGAGGGTGCTGGAATTGCTGCGCGAGCCTGTTTTGTTCGTCCAGACGGAGCATGCCAAGAAATTTTCCAACCGCCCGGTGCCGCTCTCCAAGAGCGAACGCGAGATATTCAACAATGTGATGGCTTTGTGGGATGCGCTGGGCCACGGCTACCAGCATTGCATCGAAGCGCTGGTGAAAGACCCGAAGGGCCCCGCGTCCCAGAAAGCGCTGGTGTGCCAGCGCGCGCTCTGGTGCGTTGCCCAGAAAATGGCCGACCACTACCGTGCCTACAAGGAGCTGAATGAGGAGGACTGGCGGCTCGTGCACCGCCTCTACGCCTTCGCGGAAGAACGAAACCTGGAAATCGAGCAGGTGGCCCATCCGGTGTACAAGGGCGAATTCCAGACCAGTTGCGCGGAGACTTACTTGCACACGCTGCTGCTAAACCAGGCGAATCCCGGCCAATTCAGCCCGCGGCAGCAAGCGCTGATGTCGCGCTGGCTCGACCGCTGGGCATACAAGGCCATACTCACCACCCGCCCGCCGGCCATGGAGGCGGGCCTGGAGCCACTTGCAGTGGATCTGGACGGCGACAAGGGCCCGGTTCGCAGCGCGGTGTCCGGCAAGACGGTGCGATTCATCGACATCGAGGAAATCGACAAGGATATTCGCTCAAGGGTGGCATTGCTTCGCAAAGGTGATACACCGGCCTCGCTGCAACTCGGCGAGGAGGTGTCGCCGCAGATGGCCGAGAGCCTGCTCGCCTCGCTGCGTCGGCAGTGGCACGGCGAAAAGCAGTCGCGGGCGAGTCTTCGCCGGCCCAGTTCCGGACTGGCGCACGTCTGCGCCGGCATCACTGCGATGCATTACTACTTGTCCGGTCAGAGCCTGTGAAAAATTATAAAAATATCCGTACTACCTGGTCCACGGTTAGAGCGCTGGTACGTTAAGAGAGCTATGACAACGCGAGATGGAATCGAGATGACAAGCGAAAGCGGAGAATTGTTCGAGGGGACTCTGGTGCAGGT
>SHXF01000043.1 GCA_009693435.1 Betaproteobacteria bacterium
GGTGGCTATCTTGGCCGTAACAACGATCCGCACCCGGGACACCAGCTTATGTGGCAGGGCTACACGGTCCTGCAAATCCTCTGCCTAGGCTTCACTCTCAAGCCACCGGATACGAGTTGAAATAATTGTGGGTAAAGGGCAGTCCTAGCACGCACCTGCCCCGGCGCGCCCCATTGCCGCGTCCCATGCGGAACCCACGCGCATCGCCGGTTGCAGCGGCACCCGTGCGCCCCTACACTGGATCACTTCCATCCGGACTAGCGAGCGCGGTGCGACTCTTTTCACCGGCAACACTGAAAGGCGACGCCACCGCCGGCATGACGACCGCGGCCCTGGCGCTGCCTGTCAGCATCGTGCTCGGCATATTCACGCTGGCTCCCCTCGGCCCCGATCGTCTGTCGCTCGGCATCGTCTGCGGCGTGTATGGCGCAGTGCTGAGTTCGCTGCTCATCGTGTTGCTGGGCAACCGCACCACGGCGATCAATGTGCCGCGCAGCGTGGCCGGCGTGTTCGTCGCCACCATGCTCGCCGACGCAGTCCTGCGTTATGAGAATTCGAGCGGCGCGTGGCTGGATCCCGAACTGAAACTTGCGGCGGTGTTCATGTTTCTTGCCATGAGCGCCGCGTTCCAGGCGCTGATCGGACTGCTGCGCCTCGGCGTGCTGGTGAAGTACTGCCCGCATCCGGTGCTGGCCGGGTTCCTCAATGCAGTGGGGCTGGTGCTGATCGCCTCGCAGCTCGACGACCTACTCGGCTTTGCCGAACCGCGATCGCTGATGCAGCTGGCCGCGGAACTGGGCCAAGCAAAACCTCTTTCCCTGCTGGTTGCCGCCGCGACCCTTGCCGGCATCTGGAAGGGCGCGGCGCTCTCCACCCGGATTCCGCCCATGATCACCGGGCTGCTCGCCGGCACCATCGCATACCACCTGTTCGTCGCCATCGGCCTGCAATCTTCTCTCGGGCCAGCCATCGGCAGCATGCCGGCCCTCGCGCTGCCGCTCGACAGCGTCGCGCGATTCCCGGCGCTGTTGCAGCACCCGGCGTTTCCCCAGTTGCTGCCCTCGCTGGTCGGCGGTGCATTCGGCCTGGCGATCATCTCCTCGCTCGATTATCTGCTCAACAGCAAGGCCTACGAGAGCTATCTGCACGCGCGCATCGACGGCAATCGCGAGATGGCGCGCCTGGGCATCGCCAATACCCTGGTCGCCTGCCTGGGCGGCATCCCCTGCAGCATGAGCCTGGGCGCGAGCCAGCTCAATCACGCCAGCGGCGCGCGCACCGCGATATCGCTGGTGTTCTGCGCCGTGACCATGCTGCTGGGCATGCTCGCGTTCAGCGCAGTGATCGGGCTGGTGCCGCAAGCGGTCGTTGCCGCCATGCTGGTCTCGATTGCATGGCGTGGATTCGACCGGCCTACCTTCGCCATGCTGAAAAAAGTGCTGCTGCGCCAGACGGTCAACCGCCGCAATCTGGCGATCGATTCGGCCATCATGATCGTGGTGGCGCTGGTGGCGATCGCGGTGGGCGCGGCGGTGGCGGTCGCGGCTGGGGTGGCGATTGCGGTGCTGTTCTTCATCATCAACATGAGCCATTCGGTCATCCGCCGCAGCTACCGCGCCGATGCCGTGCATTCGAACCGTTCACGCAGTGCCGACGACATGGAACTGATCGGCCTGCGCGGGCGCCGCATTGTCATATTCGAGCTGGAAGGCGTGCTGTTTTTCGGCACGGCCGATCAACTGGTCGACAGCATCGACCGCACGCTGCGCGAGGAAGTGACGCACATCGTGCTCGACATGAAGCGCATCAAGCACGTCGACACCACCGGCGCGGCGATCCTGATCCAGATCGCCGCGATGGTGGCTGCGTCGCAGGCAAGGCTGATGGTGGCGCATGTCGGCGAGGGCGAGCCGCTGCGCGACTTTTTCGCCGACACCGGCGTGCTCAATGCGCTGGGCGAGGCCGCGTTCCTTGCGGATACCGACCACGCCCTGGAAGCAGCCGAAGACAGCCTCATCGCCGCGCGCTCCGAGGCGCAGGAAAAGCCGGGCGAGATTGCGCTGCGGGACCTTGCGCCGTTGCAACTGCTGTCGGAATCGGACCTGACATTGCTCACGCCGAAACTCGGCCGCCGTGAATTCGCACCCGGCGAATACGTATTTCGCGAAGGCGAAACAGGCGAGGAATTGTTCATCATCGCGCGCGGTTCGGCGAGCGTCTATCGGGCCGCAGACGGCAGCGGGCGCGCGCACCGCCTGGTGACTTTCGACCAGGGGACCGTGTTCGGCGAGATGTCGCTGCTGGACGCGCAGCCCCGCTCGGCGAGCGTGCGCGCCGACGGACAGCTCATCTGCTACACCATGGCGCGCGAAGATCTGGACGCGCTGGTGGCCGAACAACACCCGGCCGCGGTCAAACTGCTGATCAGCCTGTCACGCGAACTGGGACGGCGGCTGCGCATCGCCAACCAGACCATCAATTACCTGCAGAGCTGACGCGCTGTCACGCATGCGAGCATGCACCGGTCACGAAAAATTTTTCTCAAAAATGAAATACGATCTCCTTGCTGATGTCCGTGAATACTGGACATTAGCGGAATAAAGTTCCACTTATTCGATCGGGTCCCCGCGCGCAGCGCCTTCGCGCCGCGGATCCGCCGCACCGATCCAGCCGCCCCCTGCGTTCCCCGGCGCGCGCCGGATGGCGTGCACGCCGCTGCTCATGTCCATCAGCCGGACATCATGCCCAAGCGCCCGCAGGCCCTCGCTCCACCCCTGTGCCGCAGCGCCGCGTTCCAGTTCGGTCGGTCCATTGCGGCTGCCGAAGTTGGACAGCGAAACGGCATCCTGCAGATCCATATCCCAGTCGAGCGACGCGATCAGCGTCTTGGCCACGTGGTTGATGATCGCGCTGCCGCCGGCCGAACCGAGCACCATGACCAGCCGGCCCTGGCGATCGAACACCATGGTCGGGGACATTGCGCTGCGCGGCCGCTTCCCCGGCTCGATGCGGTTGGCGACGGGACGGCCGTCGCGCTCCTGCAGAAACGAGAAGTCCGTCATCTGGTTGTTCAGCAGGAAACCGCGCACCATGATCTGGCTGCCGAACGCGAACTCGATGGACGTGGACATCGATACCGCATTGCCGCGCGCGTCGACGATGGACAGGTGGCTGGTGGCCGGAAGTTCGGGTGCTGCATCATCACCCAACAGCGCAGCGCTCGCCCGCTTCGGCTCGCCTGGCGCTGCGCGGCCGAGCGAACGCCCCGGTGATATGAGGGCGGCACGCGCAGCGAGATAGCGCTGATCCAGCAAACCCCGGACCGGCACGTCGAAAAAATCGGGGTCCGCCAGATAACGGTCGCGATCGGCGTAAGCCAGGCGCCCGGCCTCGGCTATCAGGTGCACGGCCTCGGTGGTGCGTGCCATGCGCGCGAGCGCATGGCGCTCCAGGATTCCCAGGATTGCCAGCACGGTGGTGCCGCCGGAACTCGGCGGCGGCATGCCGCAGATGCGCCACACCCGATAGTCGCCGCACACGGGTTCGCGCTGGCGCGCCTGATAGCCGGCGATATCCTGCTCGCTCATCCGGCCGGGATTGACTGCAGCGCGGGTGGCGTCGGCAATGTCGCGTGCCAGACCACCACTGTAGAACACGTCAGCCCCGCCTGCCGCAATGGCGCGCAGGCTCGCCGCGAGTTCCGGGTTGCGCAGGATAAAACCGGCCGGTTTCGGATTGCCGTCCTCGCCGTAGAAATGGCGGCGGGCGACTGAATCCGCGGCGCGAAACCTTACTTGTGTCAATAAGGAATGCAACCGCCGCGAAATCGGAAACCCGCCTTCGGCCAGCCTGATCGCAGGTTCAAACAGGGCAGCCCACGGCAGGCGGCCATGGCGTTGGTGCGCAAGCTGCAACGCGCGCAGGACGCCCGGCACGCCGACCGAGCGTCCGCCGATCACTGCGTCGAAGAAACCGGCGGGGCGGCCATCGGCCCCCAGAAAATTATCGGGTCGCACTGCTGATGGCGCAGTCTCGCGCCCGTCATAGGCGGTCAAATTCCGGTCCGCGGCATCGAAGTGCAGCAGAAATGCGCCGCCGCCTATGCCCGACGATTGCGGCTCCACCAGGTTGAGCACCATCTGCACCGCGATGGCGGCATCCACAGCGCTCCCACCGCGTTCCAGCATTGCGTACCCGGCATCGACAGCATGGGAATTCGCAGCCACCGCCATGAAACTGCGGCCGCGCGCGGCACGCTGTTCGGTCAGACCGGACGCCGGTTCCGGTTCGGGCCGCGTTGCCGCGGAACCGCCTTCCGGCGCAGGCAAGACCCGTTCGCGCACCTGCGGTGCCGCCTGGGCCACGGCTTGAGCGGCGGCCGGCATGGCAGGACAGATCAGCAGCCATGACATCAGGGGCAACCACTGCGCGGCCATGCGATCCCGACTGCCGCGCAGGCACGCCCTCGAGCGAACCATAAAGCGAGCCCGGTTCATGAGCACATGCGGTAGAACCGGCCCACTTTATCGAACGTCACGCTGCGCACTACCCGGTCGCGTTCCGACCAGCGCCCAGCCGCGTTCAAGACGCAGTTCGAGCGCTTCACTGGCGGCGCCGGCAGAGATGGCGCCCGCGGCACTCACTGAAGGCGCTTTGTGCGCAGACGGCTCGTTGCCAGGCGAGGACACCGGATCGATCCCGGCGGTGATCAATGCGCCAATCGCCGCCGCCGCGAGAATCGCCGGCACGGTGTAGCGTGGGCGCAGCCAGAATTTCGACTGATGGAGCCAGCGCTCCAGGCGTGTGCGTCTGAACAGCGCCATGTCGGCGGCGCGCGCGTTGCGCAGTTGCACCGCATCGCGCGCCAGCTTGTCGCGTTCGCGCACCGCTTCCAGGGCCGCCTGTTCCAGCCGAAGGGTGGCGGCAGTCGACTCCGCGAGTTGCGCTTGCGCCGCCTGCTGCGCGCGCGCATCGGCGAGCGCGTGCATCGCCGCAGTTTCGCGATCCCGGGTCATCGTCTCCAGCGCGCGTGCGGTGGCCAGTGCCTCCTCCGCGACAGCTCTGGCGCGCGCTTCGTAAGCCTCGCGCTGCCTCGTCGCCGCCAGCGCCCGGGATTCTGCCTCCATTCGCATTTTTTCGAGTGCAACGGTCTGTGCGGTGTCGTGCTCGCGCGCGAGAATCTGCTCCCCTGCTTCGCGCTCTGCTTCGGCCCGCCATTCGGCTGCGTCGCGCAGTTCCAGCTCCCGGTTGGCGCGCACACGCTCTGCCTCGCGTGCCTGCCGCTGCGCTTCTATCCGTTCGCCGGCGGCAGCCAGCGCGTCTGCATCCGCCTGCGATTTTTCGAGCATGGCCTGCGCTGCGCGTTCCTCGGCATCGCGCCGTGCCCGGGCACTATCGCGCTCGGCATGCTCGGCGGCAATGCGCTTGCCCGTCGCCTCTGCCGCCGCATGTTCGCTGCGCTCCCGCGCCTGCGCGGCTGCCGCAGCGTCCTGTTCGGAACGGGCGCGCAGTTGCGTCGCATCGCGCAGCACGGTTTCTGCTTCGATGCGTGCCAGCGCCGCGCTATCGGCTTCCGATTCGGCGTCCCTGCGTGACGCTGCCTCGCGGGCCGCGCCGGCTTCGGTTGCAGCCCGCGCATGCGCGGCAGCGGCCAGGCTGCGATCCGCATCGGCGCGCAGTTGCAGCGCTGCCGCGGCCTGCAGGTCCGCCTGCGCGCGCGCTGCCGCAGCCTGCGCCAGTGCCGCTTCGCTCTGCTGTCGCGCCCGGGCCGCCGCCGTCGCAACGTCATCGGCCTCGCGCCGCGCCAGCGCCGCGGCCTGCGCGGCCTGCGCGGCCTGCCGCTTCGCCTCGGCCGTCTGCTGCGCCTCGCGTTCGATCGCCGCTCGCCGATCAGCTTCCCGCCGCGCTAGATCCTCTTGTTCGACCGCTTCGATCGCAGTGCGGGATTCTGCCGCCGCGCGCGCAAGCTTCTCCGCTTCCATCCTCAGCAAGGCTTCGCCTTCGGCGTCTTGTTCCAGAGCCAGCCGCGACTGCGCGGCGGATGCTGCCGCCTCGTCGGCGAGCCGGCGACTCTCCGCGGCAGCGAGCGCCGCGCGCTCGCTTTCCAATCGCGACGCAGCTAGCGCCATAGCCCCACGCTCGGCTTCGGCCCGTTGTTCTGCCGCCTGTTGCGCGGCGGCTTCAGCAGCCTGTCGCTGATTCGCCCGTTCATCAGCCGCGCTATCCGCATCGGCGCGCCCTTGCAGCGCTGCCGCGGCCTGCAGGTCCACCTGCGCGCGCGCTGCCGCTGCCTGCGCCAATGCCGCTTCGCTCTGCTGCCGCGCCCGGGCCGCCGCCGTCGCCTCGTCATCGGCCTCGCGCCGCGCCAGCGCCGCGGCCTGCGCCGCGTGCTCGGCCTGCCGCTTCGCTTCGGCCGTCTGCTGCGCCTCGCGTTCGATCGCCGCTCGCCGCACCCCTTCATTCCGCGCTGCAACCTCTGCCGCGGCCCGCGTGCTGGCCTGTTGCGCGGCCTCGCGTTCGATTTGTGCGCGCTCCCGGGCTGCAGCGCCGGCTTCAGCCTCGGCTTGCGCACGTGCCGCTGCGGCCTGCTTCAACCTGCCTTCGGCCTGCAACCGCGACAAGGCCTGAAGGCGCAACGTATCGTCTGCAGCGATCCTCGACTGCGCTTGCTCGGCAAGCCTCTCTTCCGCGGCGATTCTCGCCTGAGTCGCAATGAGCGCGTCGCGCTCCGCCGCGCTCCGCAATTCCGTTGCGCGCTTGACCGATTCTTCCGCCGCCAACTTTTCCACTGCCGCCCGCTCGGCTCGGCGTTCCGCATCATGCCGGGCCTGCGCGACCGCTGCGGCCTCCCGTTCATCTGCCTCGCGCTGGCGCGCCTGTGACTCAGCGCGCTCTTCGAGCAAGCTCCGCTCGACCGCCTGAAGCGCCGCCGACTCCTCATCACGGCGCGCTTCAAGCTGCGCGTTCGGTCGTGCATGCTGCATGCTGGATTCGCGCGGGACAGTTTCCTGACCGGACGCGTCCGCGGTGCTTGCGGGGGGCGCGGATGATTCGTCCGCCAGCTTCTTGCGCCGGCTGCGCTCCGCCACTTTGAGCTGGTCGAGCAGGCGACTCACACGAACTTCCTGCTGCAAACGAAAATCCGGGTCATCTTCGATGCGCGGCTGCGCCAGGTTTCAATGCGAATACAGCGAGGTCCCGGTTGCCGGAAGGGCTGATCCTGGGCGACTACGCGATTGTATTCGGCGTGGGGCACGGCGCGATTATACGCGCCGCCATTTCAGTCGCCGTTTGCGGCGTCGCCGCCCGATCCGGCAGATGGACTATCAGCCCAGACCGAGCCGTTTGGCCAGTGCCACGGTCGCTTTGACGTAGCATTCCATGGGCGTGCGCACGATTCCGGCGCCAATCTGGCCGACACCGGCCAGCTTGTGTGCGATGCCCGTGGTCAGCACCGGCGCGATGCCGGTGTCAACCACCTTGCGGATGTCGATGCCGATCGGTGAGCCAGCAAAATCGAGATTGGGAAGCGACATCGCCGGATTTCGCGCGGTGGTGATCTGCGCCATTTCGCGCGAATAGCCCACGGCCTGGGCGACGCTGCCGCCGACCAGTTGCACCAGCGCGGGCGACGCGGCCAGTGAAAATCCGCCGAAGCCCGCGGTTTCGGTGATGGCCGAGTCCCCGAGATCCGGATTGGCATCGGCCGCGCTGTAGCCGGGGAAAAACAAGCCGACCGGCAATCCGGATGGCGACTGGAACCACTGGTCCCCCAGTCCGCTGACGCGAATCGCCGTCGTTACGCCGTTTCGCGCGATTGCGGTAACGATGCTGGAATTCTCGATGCCGCGGGCGGCATCCATCGTCGCCTTGGCCGAAACCATGGAAAGATTGAGAAAGAACTGCGACGTGTTGGCGAGAAATCGCAGCACCTCTTGGATCTTTCCGCGATCGTGGTCCGTGGCCACCAGCGGCGCTGCGACAGCCGCGAGGAACAGCAATGTGGCCGCGCTGTTGCGGCTGTGCACTTCGTCGCCCATCAGCAGCGCCTGCGACTGTATGGCCTTCAGGTCGATGCCGCCCGTGCTTTGCACCTCGACGTTCTGTAACGCCGATTTCAGCGCGGGCGCAAGCATCGATGCGATCCATCGCAGCCGGTCGATGACTTCCGCATTGTTGGCGCCGAAGCGCAACACCTTGCCGATGCCTTCGTTGAACAGCGTATAGGCCGTATTGCCGTGGGTGGTGTTCTTCACCACGAACAGGGGCATCGACCGGGAAATAATGCCCGACATCGGCCCGACGGCACTGTAATCGTGGCATTGGGCAAAGGGTATCTCGCCCGCCGCCAGCATCCGTTCGGCTGCCGCGGCGTCGCCCGCCCAGCCTTCGTAGAGCACAGCGCCTATCATCGACCCCTTCATCGGCCCGCACATCGCGTCCCAGGGGACGGGTGCGCCGGCGTGCAACAGGGTTCTTCCCATGTCGGGCCAGACCTCGCATGCCTTCAGCGCCACATCGACCAGCACCGGTTGCGCGGCGATGATACGTTCCACGGCCCGGGCATTCGCGCTGTCAATCAGGGAGCCCGCGCTCGAAGCGTCGGAGCTGTCCCCCATCAATCGCGCAAGCATCCAGGCCAGGTCCGGATCGCCATTACCCGGCGGACGCCAGTCCAGATGCAGCCCCGCCCCGCCCGATTCGAGGACGCTGGTCAGGAAACTGTCGACGCCTACGTTGATGACGGAGAGCGCGTCCTGAAGCAAGCCTGGCATTTCAGTATTCCTTTTCTGGTATCAGTGTTGCGCCAGCGCCGGCGCCATGCCTTCGCTATGCTTCGCGGGCTGCAGCATTCCGGTCAGACCGGTCAGAAAACCTGCCAGCATGTCCCATCCGGATGAATGCCCCAGCTTCACCAGACTGCGCGCCGCGTCGATTGCCGCTGCATCACAGTCCCCGGTTGCGAGAAATCCTGCGAGCTCATGCAGGCTGGCAAAGCTTTCGCCGCGCGCAAGGTCGCCGAACAGCGCCGCCCCTATGACATGGCTGCGGCCGCGCGCGTCGCCCGCCAACCGCCGGGCAACGTCGGTCCAGGCAGGGCGGGGCGACACGAGTTGCCGACCGAACAGGAGCGCGCCGACAAAATCGTCTCCCGAAGGGGTCAGGCCCGGACCGAATCCAAGCAGCGGCACGGCGGCGCGATAGCTCGCCTCGGCATCGTCCGCCGAGACGGCCCGCACCAGCGCATGCAGCCTCGTCATCCCCAGATCGAGTGGAAAAGGCGGCGCGATGCCGACCATTGCGAGGCCCAGTCCGCGCGGCTCGCCGAGTTCGGCGCCGCGTTCGTACGATTCGGCAGCGTGCTTGCGCGGTTCAGCACTGCGCTCGCGGGGTTCAGCGCTGCGCTCGCACAGTTGTGTACTGCGCTCGCGCAGTCCGGCAATTCGTTCGCGCAGTGAATTCGCGCCGCGTTTGATCGCCTGTACCGCGCCCGGATGGCGCGCCGCGGACCGGGGTCGCCACGGGCTGAGGGATTGCGCACCGGTATCGAATTGCCGCGCGCCCCGTCGCGTGTCTTCGCCTGCGTCGACGAACACCGCGCGTGGATGCATCTGGTATTCCATGCGCCCCAGCCAGATGATTTCTCCCGCCGCGATCAGGTAAGGCGACTGCTCGAAGGACGGAATCGGGGTAGCCACTCCCCCGCTCGCCAGCAAGGCGCCGTGCGCGATATGCCCGATCGCACGCACGCGCACGGCAGAGGATGTCGCGGCGGTCAGCGCGCTCACTCGCGCACCTTCATCCGGGGAATGCTCACGCAACGATCCTGGTGCCGGCACGACCCTCCAGCGCGTCGAAGGCGCGATCCAGGGAGGTAATCACCACGTCGCCCCCTGAGGCCGCGATGAAAATCAGCGCGGCGCGTATCTTCGGTCCCATGCTGCCCGGCGGAAACTGGCCATCATCGTAGTGGCGTTGCGCCTCGGCAGCGGTCATGCGATCGATTTGGCGTTGCGCCGGCTTTCCCCAGTCGAGCGCGACACGCTCGACACCGGTGAGCATCACCAATGTCTTTGCCTTGAGGTGCGTCGCCAGCATTGCGCTGGTAAGGTCCTTGTCGATCACCGCCGCAATGCCGTGGTACGAACCGTTCTCTCCCGGCACGACCGGGATGCCGCCGCCGCCCGCGGCGATCGGCACCGCGCCGGCCGCGAGCAAGGCTTCGATCGCGGTCAGATCGAGTATTTTCCGAGGATCCGGAGAGGCGACCACACGGCGGTAGCCGCGACCGGCATCCTCGGCGAACTGCCAGCCTGTTTCCGCGGCGATGCGTTCGGCATCGGCCTTGCTGAAAAACCGGCCTACGGGCTTGGTGGGGTGCAGGAACGCAGGATCGTCCGGGTCCACTTCCACTTGCGTCACAATCGAACTGGTCGGCGTGGCCATGCCGTGGGCGCGCAGCGCATTCGACAGCGATTGCTGCAGCATGTAGCCCATGCCCCCCTGGGAATGCGCCACGCACACGTCCATCGGCATCGGCGGCAGCTCGCGCGCCGTCTGAGCCATGCGAAACAGGATATTGCCGACGACCGGTCCGTTGCCATGCGTCACGACCAGCTGATACCCGGCCTGGATGATTCTAACCAGATGCTCGCAAGCCTCTGCCATCAAGGCAAGCTGTTCCTCCGCAAAGCCGCGAATGGTGGGCGGATAGCTGGCATTGCCGCCCAATGCAATCACGACGCGCCTGTCATTCATCATCGCCTGCCCGCCCCTCTTCTCAACCGGGCGCGACGTGCGCGCCGGACCGCAGTGCAGGGGGGTCCGCAGCACCGGCGAGCGCAGCGGCAAGACGCGCCGCATGGGTGCTGCAGGCGGCGGCCTGCGCACCGGCCGCGAGCAGGGCCTGTTGCTGGCGCAGCAGGTCCTGCGGGTCCCCAACGGTGCCGCAGACAAAGGTGACAATGTCCAGTTCGCGGCCTTCGCCGGCGGCAATTGAACGGGCCTGTTCGATGGCCGGCGCCAGCATCCCGGCGGGGTCGGCATGACTGCCGTAGCCCAGCACGACATCGAGGACGATTACCGCGACCGCAGGATCCCGGGCTTCGGCGATGAGGCGTTCCACCCGCTCGCTGTAGTCGATCATGGGATGCGGCCGACCTACGGTGAACTCGTCGCCGCCCAGATCGACGGCCGTATGCATTTCACTGACCCGCGCGTTGGCCAGCGCCAGAGCCGGAACCAGGGGCACGTTGGATCGCGTGAGGATCCCCGCCGATTTCCAGACGAGTTGCGCCTCGGTGGCGAAGGTCCCGCCCGAGTACAAGCCGCGTATGTATCGTTGCTGCCGCGCTCGTGCGCGCACGTTGAATTGCGGCTCCTCTGTCGCGGCCACCTGAACGCCCGACACCCGCACTGCGCGCGCCGCCGCATCGTAAAGGGTGGCGACCGTCTCGACGTTCGGGGAGGCCGCCCTGGCATCGCTGCCCAGAAACAACACGATCACCGGCTTGCCCAGGGATGCCGCCAGTTTCATGACGCCGGCAGTGACCGATCGCGCGGGGGGCTTGGACACAATGACGATCACCTCCGTGTCGCGGTCGGCTGCCAGCCACGCCAGCGCCTGCAGCAGGCTGATGCCGCCGATTTCTTCGGACCCGTCGCGCCCCCCGGTACCAATGGCGTGCGATATGCCGCCGCCCAGTGCATGCACCAGACAGCTCACTTGCTGCAACCCCGTGCCCGAGGCGCCGGCGAGTCCGATGCCGCCGCGCCGCACGACGTTCGAAAAACCGAGCGGAACGCCGTTAAGAATTGCGGTCCCGCAATCCGGACCCATGACTATCAGGTTCCTGCTTTGCGCAAATCGCTTGATCTCGCGTTCCTGCTCGAGCGGCACATTGTCGCTGAACAGGAAAACATGCCTGCCGCTCTTGAGGGCCTTCAAGGCCTCGGCGCCCGCGTACGGACCCGGAACGGAAATCTGCACCAGATTCGCCGCAGGCAACTCTGCCAGGCCCATCGCGATGGTGCGGGAAGCAACCGCGCTGTTTGCGCCTGCTGCTGCGGCGACGCCCGATCCCTGCCCGTCCAGCAGTCCCTGCACGACAACGACCGCGTCGTCGAGTTCGGCTGCGGAGCGAGCTTCCACCACGATCATGACATCGGCGGGCCGCGCCGCATCGAGATCGACCGAAAAGAGCTTCGCTTCGGCCAGCATCGCCTTGTTGGCCGGCGTGCCCATGAGCAATGTCGCGCGGCTGACTCCGGCGCAGGCCAGCAACGACTCGGAGATCCGCATCAGGGCGACCGAATCCTTGTAGAGATTTCCGCGGACCAGTGTTGCTAGCGGCATTTCAGGTCTCCCACCCTGTGTTCAAGTCGGTACCGGCGCCCCGCGCGGGCGGGAACGTCCGGGCGCGACGGTCCTACTTGACTCTGCGCAAAGTCGGCTTTCCACCCGGGCCCCGCGGCGGCTTGTGCGACCCATCCGCGGACTGCGAATCCGGTGCCCCGCCTTCACTATCCTGCGGGACCGGCCCGACTTCCACGCCCCGCGCGTCCTTGGATTCTGTTTCGAACGTCATGCCATGACCGTTTTCCCGCGCATAGATCGCGGCGACCGCGGTAATCGGGATGTGCAACTCGCGGGCGGACCCGGAGAAGCGCGCGCTGCACTCGATGAACTCGTTGCCGATCTGCATGCGGCTGGTCGCAAGCGGCCCGATGTTGAGCACGATCTCGCCATCCCGCACATATTCCATGGGCACCCGGGTGCGCGAATCGACCACCACCGAGACGTAGGGCGTCAACCCGTTGTCCACGCACCATTCGTAGATCGCGCGCATCAGATACGGTTTGGTGGAAGTCGGTTCGGCCATGCGCGTCACCCAACCTTTACGAGCGCGAGCGCACGGACCGTCCTGACAGCTGCACCGGACCGTTCATTTGCGCATGACCTTCTCCGATGGCGTCAGGGCCTCGATGAATGCGGCCCGGGAAAACAGCCGCTCCGCGTACTTCATCAGCGGTGCAGACGATTTCGGCAGTGAAATTCCGTAATAGTCGAGGCGCCACAGTAGCGGCGAGATGGCAACGTCGAGCATGGAGAAATCATCGCCCAGCATGTACTTCTGTTTGGTGAAAACGGGAGCCAGTTCAGTAAGCCGGTCTGCCACGTGCTGGCGCGACCGGTCCTGCTGTTTCTGGTTGCCATGCTCCAGCGTTTCGATCTGGCTGAAAAGCTCGACTTCGAAGTTGAACAGGAACAGGCGGGCCCGCGCCCGCATCACCGGGTCGGCCGGCATCAGTTGCGGATGCGGGAAACGCTCGTCGATGTATTCATTGATGATGTTCGACTCGTACAGGATCAGATCGCGCTCAACCAGAACCGGCAGCCGGTTGTAGGGGTTCATCACCGCGATGTCTTCCGGCTTGTTGTACATGTCGACATCGATGATCTGGAAATCCATGCCCTTCTCGTAGAGCACGATGCGGCAACGCTGTGAAAAGGGACAAGTGGTGCCGGAATATAGATTCATCATGTTCGCAAGGCCTTAGGGAAAAAGAGGGGCGAGCCCCCTTAGAAGAAAACCGGGACAGCGCGCGCAGGCAGCGGCGCCTCGTGCGCATATTTCAGGCCGTGCTGGCGACCGCCGCTAGTGCACGTCTTTCCAGAATGCCTTGTAGAGCAGCCAGGTAACCAGCACCAGGAAGCTCAACAGGAGCACCACCGCATAGCCCAGCTGCTTGCGCCAGACCTGATTCGGCTCTGACATCCAGGACAGGTAATTCACCAGGTCGCGAACCGTCTTGTCATATTCCGCTGCGCTCATGGTGCCCGGCACCACTGTCTCGAACCGGATCCGGTTGACTGGATTGCCGTGGCCATCTTTCGCGTTACTGCCGGCAGTGTCCTTGACGACCTCCTTCCCGAGCACGCGCTGGCCCTGCAGTTGCCACAGTACATGCGGCATGCCGACCCGGTCGAACACGGTGTTGTTCCAGCCGGTCGCGGTGGTGGGATCCCGGTAGAAGCCACGCAAGTAGGTATAGAGCCAGTCGCTGCCACGTGCGCGGGCCGTCACCGACAAATCGGGCGGCGGCGCACCGAACCATTGCTTGGCTTCATTCCTGGGCATCGCAACGTTCATCACCTCGCCCACCTTGTCCGTCGTGAACAGCAGATTGTCCTTGATCTGCGCTTCGGTCAGCCCGATGTCCTGGAGACGGTTGTATCGCATCAGGCTGGCGCTGTGGCAGTTCAGGCAGTGGTTGACAAACGTCCGGGCGCCAGACTGCAGGCTGGCCACGTCGTGCACGTCGATCCGTGCCGCATCGAGCTGGACATGGCCTTCCTCGGCCAGAACCGGGCCCGCATAAAGACCGGCCAGCATCAATATCGCGATTGTTTTTTTCATTATCCGGTCACCCTTTCCGGTACGGGCCTGGTCTTGTCCATCTTCGAATACCAGGGCATCAGGATGAAGAACAGGAAGAAAAGAATGGTGAAAATCTGCGCGAGCAGCGTCTTGCCTTCGGTGACCGTTTCGGTTCCCAGCCAGCCGAGCACAAAAAAGCTGATGACGAATATCGCCACGGCGGTCTTGAATATGGGGCCCTTGTAGCGAATCGACTTTACCGGACTGCGGTCCAGCCATGGCAACAGGAAGAAAATCAAGTTCGACAGGCCCATGCATGCCACGCCCCAGACCTTGGCGTCGATCCACAGAAAATTAATCGTATTGGCGCGCAGGATCGAGTAGAACGGCGTGAAATACCACAGCGGCGCGATGTGCTCGGGGGTCTTCAGGGGATCGGCCGGAACGTAATTGTTGTACTCGAGGAAATAGCCGCCCATCTCCGGGGCAAAGAACACCACCACGAAGAACACCATGAGGAATACGGCCGCGCCGAACATGTCCTTCACCGTGTAGTACGGATGGAACGGGATACCGTCGACGGGAATCCCGGTCTTGGGGTCAAGGTTGTCGTGGATCTCGATGCCATCGGGATTGTTGGAGCCGACTTCGTGCAGCGCCACCAGATGTGCCGTCACCAGACCGAGCAGGACCAGCGGAATGGCGATCACATGGAAGGCGAAGAAGCGGTTGAGGGTCGCGTCCGATACGACGTAGTCGCCACGGATCCAGATGGCCAGGTCCGGTCCGATCAGCGGGATGGCCGCAAACAGGTTGACGATTACTTGTGCGCCCCAGTACGACATCTGGCCCCAGGGCAGCAGGTAACCGAAGAACGCCTCGGCCATCAGGCAGAGGAAAATAAGCATGCCGAATATCCACAGCAGCTCGCGCGGCCGGCGGTAGGACCCGTACAGCAGCGCCCGGAACATGTGCAGATAAACCACGATGAAGAAGAACGAGGCGCCGGTGGAATGCATGTAGCGTATCAGCCAGCCCCATGGCACCTCGCGCATGATGTACTCGACCGAGGCGAACGCCTGCTGCGCGTCGGGCTTGTAGTGCATGGTGAGGAATATGCCGGTGACTATCTGGATTGCCAGCAGCACCATCGCGAGCGAACCGAAGTAGTACCAGAAGTTGAAATTCTTCGGCGCGTAGTACTCGGCGATTTGCGTTTTCCAGAGCTGGACGAGCGGAAAACGCTGGTCCACCCAGGTCAGCGCCCCGTTCAGCGGGCCGGCACCGGTGACCGGTTGTTTTTGTGCGGCAGCCATCGCTTACGCTCCCTTCCTGATCTTGTCTTCGCCGATCAACAATCTGTTATCGGAAAGGTAGGTATGCGGAGGCACCTGGAGATTGTCCGGGGCCGGTTTGTTTTTGTAGACGCGCCCTGCGAGGTCGAACAGCGAGCCATGGCAGGGACAATAGAAACCGCCCCCCCAAGTCGCATCGAACGGCTCCGACGCAGGATTCAGCTTGTCGCTCGGCGAGCAGCCGAGATGCGAACAGATGCCGACGACGACCAGCACGTCGGGCTTGATGGAACGGAATTCGTTGCGCGCGTATTCCGGGGTCAGTTCGTCGGGTTTGCGTTCGCTCTTCGGGTCGCTGACCTTGTCGCCGCTCTTCTTCACCGAATCAATCATTGCCTTGTTGCGGCGGAGTATCCAGACCGGCTGGCCGCGCCATTCAACCGTCATTTTTTCGCCGGGCGCCAGCCCGCCAATATCCGCTTCGACCGGCGCGCCGAGCGCCTTGGCGCGTTCCGAAGGCATCATCGAGGCCACAAAAGGGACCGCGCCCGCCACAGTCGCGGCACCGCCCGCACATGCGGACAGAACCACCATGTTGCGCCGCTCGTGATTGATTTCCGGTGTATCGCTCATGTGTTAGCCCTGAGGGAAGAGGTGATCGTTTCAAGAGGCGCACGATTATACCGAATAGCATGTGCGTCGCACAAATGTTTTGCTGCAACCGACTGATTCTTTATGGTAAATATGGCAGCACACGGGCACGGTACCGCGCAGCCGCAAATGGGCCGGCGTGGAAAATACCCCTGAAGGCACTGGACAGTTGCCAATACCATTCATCCTTCCCCCGGCCCCCGGATTCGGCAATAATCCGTCAAGACAATATGCAAGCAGCCCAATGCCGCGCAAACATCCGGCCGCGCAAACATCCGGCTCGGGTCGGAACACCTGCAGCGGCTACCGGTTCTGCTGACCCAGGTGAATTCGGATCGGCTTACGGCCGTTCGATCAACCTGCTGGAACGCCCGCTTGCTGTAAATGCAGCAGCCGTTCTTCACCCGCCGCGAGTAATACCATGCACCGTCTCTGGCTGATTTTTTCGCAGTGCGCCACCATCGCGCTGGCTGTGCTGTTTGTTGTAACCACGCTCAAGCCTGACTGGCTGGGGCGCCCGCGACCTGCCGCCCAGATTGTCGAACTGAAGCAGGCCGCGGTCAGCGGCCATGGTGCGGCGCCGGTCACGTCCTACAGCGATGCGGTCAAGACGGCAATGCCGGCGGTGGTCAACATCTTCACCGGAAAGGACGTCAAGACCGCCAACCATCCGTTTGCGAACGACCCGTTGTTCCGTCATTTTTTTGGCCACCGTCCCGGCGCGGAAACGCAGCGCGCGTCCAGCCTCGGTTCGGGGGTGATCGTCAGTTCCAGTGGTTATGTTCTTACCAACCACCACGTAGTGGAGGCCGCGGACGAGATAGAAGTGGCTCTGGCTGACGGGACGAAGCTGCGCGCCCGGGTCGTGGGCACCGACCCGGAGACTGACCTCGCGGTCTTGCAGGTCGAGGGCGGCGCCCTGCCGGCCATCACCTTCGGCAACGCGGAAACTCTGCGTGTCGGCGATGTCGTGCTCGCCATAGGCAATCCGTTTGGCGTCGGCCAGACGGTCACCATGGGCATCGTCTCCGCCCTGGACCGCAGCCAGCTCGGCATCAATACCTTTGAGAACTTCATCCAGACCGATGCCGCGATCAATCCGGGCAACTCGGGCGGCGCGCTAATCGATGCGGCCGGCAATCTGGTGGGCATCAACACTGCAATCTATTCACGCTCGGGGGGTTCGCTTGGCATCGGCTTTGCCATCCCCGCTTCCAGCGCGAAGCGGGTCATGGAACAGATCATAGAAAGAGGCAGCGTGGTGCGCGGCTGGATCGGCGTGGAAGCACAGGAGATGACCCGGGAACTCGCCGATTCCTTCAACATGCCCGGCACCCTGGGGGTGGTAATCGCAGGCGTGCTTCGAGGAGGCCCGGCCGAGCGCGCAGGGGTGAAGCCCGGCGATGTGCTGCTCGCCGTGAACGGCAAGCCGGTCAAAGACCCGGCGGCGATGCTGACTCTGGTGGCGGCGCTTTCGCCGGGCAATCCGGCAACACTGAGGTTACGGCGGCAGCAGAAGGACGTGGATCTGCAGGTCGATGTGGGCAAGCGGCCTCCGGCGCCGCGTCTGCCCAGGCGCTGAGCGCAATCCGCGCCAGTCCCATGAAATTATACAAAAATAGTATGCAAACTCGTTACGAGGGCACGCCGTCAGGGCATCTGTCCGAACAAAACATGTAGATTCTGCAGCCTATTTTTGCTCGACGCCACTGCTATCGGGACCCTTGTCCGCCTCCGGACCGGTCAGCGGCACGAACCCCGGTTCGCCGGCGGGCCTTGTCATGAACTGTGACAGCACGATGCCCAGCTCGTACAGTATCCACAGCGGAACTGCCAGCATCACCTGCGAAAGAACGTCGGGCGGGGTGAAGATCGCGCCGACAACGAATGCGCCGACGATCACGTAGGGCCGTGCCTGGCGCAGTTGTGGAATGGTAACGAGCCCGCTGCGCACCAGCACGATCACGACCACCGGCACTTCAAAGGTCACACCGAAGGCGACGAAGGTGGTGAGCACGAAGCTGAAATACTTGTCGATGTCCGTCATCCAGGCGACGCCCTCGGGGGCGATTCCCGCCATGAATTTGAACACCACCGGAAACACCAGAAAATAGGCGAACGCCATCCCCACCAGGAAGAGGAAAAAGCTCGCCACGACCAGCGGCAGCACCAGTTTTTTCTCGTGCGCATAGAGGCCGGGGGCGACGAATGCCCAGACCTCGAAGAGCACATAAGGCAGGGCGATGACAAAACCGGTAAACATGGTCACCTTGAGCGGCACGAGAAACGGACCGATGACATCCGTGGCAATCATCTGGCCACCCTTGGGCAGCGAGTCGAGCAAAGGCTGCGCCATGATTGCGTATACGTCCCGTGCCCACGGCAGCAGACAAAGGCAAACCACCAGCACTGCGACCAGTGCCCGCACCAGACGCAGGCGAAGCTCTACGAGGTGCGAAAGGAAGGTCTCCTGCTGGCTCACGCCGCTCGTCCGCGGTCAGCCATGGGACTTTTGCGGGTCCCGCACCGGGGCGGCGGGGCTGGATGCCGGGCCTGCGGGCTCGGGGATCGCTGCCGCGGCGCCTGAATCAGGTCCCGGTTGGGCCGCCGCATCCGCGCCGGATACCGCTTGCGCGCCCGCGGAACCGTGCGCGACACCGTCAGGAACAAAGCCCTCGGACACAGCGCCGGCGGGCGCCGCTTCGGGCCCGATCTTTTCCAGGTCAGTGGCGATGCTGTTCATTTCCGATTCCGTCTTGTTGAGTTCGGCGCGCACACCGCTTTCCACGGACTGCGCCGCTTCTTCGAACTGGCTCTTGAACTTCTTCAGTTCGTCCAGTTCTATTTCGCGGTTGATGTCGGCCTTGACGTCGTTGACGTAACGCTGGAGGCGGCCGAAGAGATGCCCCATGGTGCGGGCGACTTTAGGGAGGCGTTCCGGGCCGATGACGATCAGCGCCACCAGCCCCACCACCATCATTTCGGTGAATCCGACGTCAAACATGGTGGAGTCTGCGAGCGCAACCGGGCGAAGTGCCTGCAGCCACGATCACCCTTGCCTGCGGCGCGGCCGCGACGCATGACGAATGAAGCGACGGGGTGAGGCTGTACTCCTCACCGGTCACGCCGGTACCTCACGAACTCTTGGCTTTGTCGTCGACTTTGACGTCGATGGTGCGACCGTGTACATCGGATGCCGCGCTGTCGCCGGCCTTCTGCAGATCGGATTCCTTCATGCCATCCTTGAAGCCCCGCACGGCGCCGCCCAGATCCGCCCCCATATTGCGCAGTTTCTTCGTTCCGAATACGACGAGCACGATGGCCAATACCACCAGCCAGTGCCAGATGCTCCAGCTTCCCATAGCTCAGTTCCTTCTCAACATGGCCGGCAATGTCTCTGGCCCGCCAATGATATGCGCGTGCAAATGATACACCTCCTGCCGACCCACGCGCCCGGTATTGACTATGAGGCGAAAGCCGTCGCTACACCCCTGCTTGCGGGCTATTTCCGGCGCCATAACCATCATTTTGCCAAGCACCGATTGATGGCTCGCGTCCGCTTCAGCAAGCGATGGAAGGTGAATCTTTGGAATGACGAGGAAATGTACCGGAGCCACGGGATGAATGTCATTGAAGGCGAGGATGTCGTCGTCTTCGTAGATCTTTGTCGCAGGAATCTCGCCTTTTATGATTCTGCAGAAAATGCAGCTTTCCATGATTGTTAATTCCCTTCGGCATTGCTTTGTTTAGGAACAATTGAATAAGGGAGCCGCATTTGCGAAACCGAACCCCTCGTATTACCCCCGCTTCAGAGGAAACGCGCCTGGCGGTCTTCCGGAAATAGTCACTTGTTCAGTGCCTCCATGATTATCTTATCCACCCTTGCGTGCGGCTTTCTCGGCGATGCCCGAGGTGCCCTCGCGGCGCTCGAGTTCGGCCAGCACCTCGGCAGGACCCAGCCCGTAGTGCGCTAGCATGATCAGACAGTGAAACCACAGGTCCGCCGTCTCGCCGACGATGCGCACGCGCTCACCGTCCTTTGCCGCCATGACGGTCTCGGTCGCCTCTTCACCGATTTTCTTGAGGATGGCGTCTTCGCCGCGCGATAGCAGACCCGCGACGTAAGATGCGCCGGCGTCGCCACCCTTGCGTCCCTCTATGGTGCGCGCAAGCCGATGCAAGATGTCGCTCATGGCTTGCTGCCTTCGCCAGGGAATATGCAGGGCGGAGACTTCGGCATGAACATCGGCGTACTCGTTTGGTGGATGGTTGACGGCATCAACGACGGTAAATGTCTTCCGGCTTCTTGAGCACCGGCTCGGTGACAACCCAGTCGCCGTCGTCAAGCCGCCTGAAGAAGCAGTGCTGGCGGCCCGTGTGGCAGGCGATGCCGCCCGCCTGGTCGACTTTCAGCAGCAGCACATCCTCGTCGCAATCGACACGCATCTCGCGCACTTTCTGCACGTGTCCCGACTCTTCGCCCTTGTGCCACAGCCGTCCGCGCGACCGGGACCAATAGACTGCCTCGCCGGTTGCCGCCGTCTTCTCCAGCGCTTCGCGATTCATCCAGGCAAACATCAACACCTGGCCGCTGGAGGCGTCCTGCGCGATCACCGGAATCAATCCATGCTCGTCCCATTTCAACCGGGCCAGCCATGCGGTATTTGTCGTTGCGGGGTTCATGGCGGGGTTCATGGCGGGTTTCATGGCGGGTTTCATGGCGGGTTTCACAGTCTCACTTCGATTCCGCGCGCGGCCATGTACTCCTTGGCCTCGCGCACGGTGAACTGGCTGAAATGGAAAATGCTCGCGGCCAGCACGGCATCGGCCCGTCCTTCAATCACACCGTCGGCAAGGTCCTGCAAATTGCCGACGCCGCCGCTTGCGATCACCGGCACATCGACCGCCTCGGCGACCGCGCGGGTGAGCGCCAGATCGAACCCCGACTTGGTGCCGTCGCGATCCATGCTGGTCAGGAGTATTTCTCCCGCCCCCAGTTCCTGCATTCTACGCGCCCACTCCACCGCGTCCAAACCGGTCGCATTGCGGCCTCCGTGCGTGAATACCTCCCATCGGTGCGTATCCGGCCATGAATCGACCCTCGCGGCGGCTTCGTCCGTGCCAACGCGTTTCGCGTTCACTCCTGAATCGACGCGTTTCGCGTTCACTCCTGAATCGACGCGTTTCGCGTCGATGGCCACGACGATGCACTGCGCCCCGTAACGGCTGGACGCGTCGGCTACCAGTTGCGGATTCTGGACCGCGGAAGTGTTGATCGACACCTTGTCGGCGCCGGCATTCAGCAGGCGTCTCACGTCCTCGACATTGCGCACGCCACCGCCCACCGTGAGCGGAATGAAAACCTGGGCGGCCACCGATTCGATGACGTGAAGCAGCAAGTCGCGCGCATCCGAGCTTGCCGTGATATCGAGAAAGGTCAGCTCATCGGCGCCCTGGTCGTCGTAGCGCCGGGCAACTTCGACCGGGTCGCCGGCATCGCGCAGCCCGATGAAATTGACGCCCTTGACGACGCGCCCGCGATTCACGTCGAGGCAGGGAATGATGCGCTTGGCAAGGCCCATGAGAAGGTGGCGGCAAGCGGCAGACGCGGCCTACGCTTTTTCGCCCTGCTCCGGGTCCGGCGCTCCAAATTCGTCGGCGACCTGCTGCGCTTCCCGGAAGTCGAGCGTGCCCTCGTAAATCGCCCGGCCTGTGATCACCCCGGTAATGCCTTCGGATTCGATGCGGCACAGCGCCTTCACGTCCCCCAGGTCCGTCATACCGCCACTTGCAATGACCGGAATGCGCAGTTCGCGGGCCAGCTTCAGGGTTGCGTCGATGTTGACACCGCCCAACATGCCGTCACGTCCGATGTCGGTATAGATGATCGACTCGACGCCGTAATCCTGAAACTTTCTTGCCAGGTCGACGACGTCATGCCCGGTCAGTTTCGACCAGCCTTCAACCGCCACCTTCCCGTCCCGCGCGTCGAGCGCAACTATGATGTGTCCGGAAAAGGCTGCGGCCGCATCCTGCAGAAAACCAGGGTTCTTGACTGCGGCGGTGCCGATGATGATGGATTCGACGCCCAATTCCAGATAATGCTCGATCGTGTCCATATCGCGGATTCCGCCGCCCAGCTGCACCGGAATGGCGCCATCGAGCGCATTCAGGATGAGCTTGATTGCGGGCTCGTTTTTAGGTTTGCCGGCGGACGCCCCGTTCAGGTCCACTACATGCAGCCGCCGCGCACCCTGCGCCAGCCAGTGACGCGCCATGCCTGCCGGGTCTTCCGAGAAAACCGTGGCATTCTTCATGTCGCCCTGCTTCAGGCGCACGCAGTGCCCGTCCTTGATGTCGATTGCCGGAATAATCAGCATGGTTCTCAGGAGAAATCTAAAAATTGGCCTCGTGGCCGCGCGCCGGCGGAAAACCGCAACAGTGGCAACAGTGGCGTGTCAGGGTTTCCAATTGACAAAATTCGCCAGCAATCTAAGGCCCGCAGTATGGCTTTTTTCAGGGTGAAACTGTACCCCAAAAATGTTATCGCGTGCCACCGCGCAGGTAAATGGAAATCCATATACGCAAAACCCCTTGACCAGCTCCGGCTTGCCTGCCTCGGCAAAGTAACTGTGCACGAAGTAGAACCGCTCTCCGTCGGGAATTCCCTGCCACAACGGATGCGGTTCGGCCTGAAATACCTCATTCCACCCCATGTGCGGAACCTTGAGTCGCCCGCCCGCAGTGTCGATCATTTGATCGGCGGGAAAGCGCCTCACCCGGCCGGGCAGTATGGCGAGGCAGCCGACGCCGCCCTCTTCGCTGCGCTCGAACAGCATCTGCAAACCGATGCAGATGCCGAGAAACGGTTTGCTTGCGGCTGAGGCGATTACGGGATCGCGCAGGCCGCGCGCGTCCATTTCCCGCATGCAGTCCGGCATCGCACCCTGTCCGGGAAACACCACCCGATCGGCGGCGGCCACTCGTTTCGGATCCGCCGTCAGTTCCACGATGGCCTCGGGCGCCACATGCTCCAGCGCCTTCGACACCGAGCGCAGATTCCCCATGCCGTAATCCACCACTGCGATCTTCATATGCCCGCGCCTGCGCCCTTACAGCGTTCCCTTGGTCGAAGGGACCACGCCGGCGGCGCGGACATCGGCCTCCACCGCCATCCGCAATGCGCGCGCAAACGCCTTGAACAGGGTCTCGCACTGGTGATGCGCGTTGTCGCCGCGCAGGTTGTCCATGTGCAGGGTCGCCTGCGCGTGATTGACGAATCCCTGGAAGAACTCGTGCACCAGATCGACATCGAATTCACCTATCAGCGGCCGGCGGAATTCGACATGGAATTCAAGCCCGGGGCGCCCCGAGAAATCGATCACGACCCGCGACAGCGCCTCATCCAGCGGGACATAGGCATGACCGAAGCGGCGAATCCCTTTCCTGTCGCCCAGCGCCCCGGCCAATGCCTGGCCAAACGTGATGCCGATGTCCTCGACCGTGTGGTGAGCGTCGATGTGCAAATCCCCTTTGGCGCGAATGTCCAGGTCGATCAGGCCGTGGCGTACGATCTGATCGAGCATGTGGTCGAGAAACGGCACACCCGTGTCGAGATTCGCCTTTCCCGTACCATCCAGGTTGAGCGAGACACTGATCTGGGTCTCGGCTGTATTGCGTGTGACTGAGGCGGTTCTCATGGCGCGACCTGATAATTCGAATACTGCCTGGTGAATCAATGACTGCCCGGACGGACGAAAGCAGGGCTCATCAGCATTTGCATTTCCCGGTGCGTCCGGACACTAGCCTACACCACAACGCTTTGCCCCCGCTTTGCCCCCGAAGCCTGCAAAACTTCCGGGCAGGGCGAACTATGCTTGTTACTGCAGCCGTTTCCATCTTCACCAAATCGGGCTGCCTGAAAAATCCGCCCCTGCGATGCGCTGCCGTTGATCGCGCAATGGCGCGCACCGGGATGGATGCTTCGATCACCTTCCAGGGTTGCCCCTGCGAGCGCTCACAGCTCCTGCAGCGCTACGCGCAATGCAGTGAACAGGCATTCGTTTTCGTATGGCGTGCCGATGGTAAACCGCACACAGTTGGCCAGTAGCGGGTGGCTTCCTTGCATGTCCTTCACCAGCACGCCCTGGCGCTTGATCGAATCGAACACGCGCGCTGAATCGGGTACCCGCACCAGCACGAAATTCGCTTCGCTGGGGTAAGCCGTAACGCCCGGCGTCCCCGCCAGCCACTGCTGCAGCCGGGCGCGCTCGGCGCGGATACTTGCGGCCTGCTCCTCGAGCAGATCGTGGCGGGCAAGCACCCGTTCGGCAATCAGTTGCGTAATCACGCCGACATTGTAGGGCGGCCTCACCTTGTCGAATTCGCGCATCCAGCGCGGCGCAGCCGCCGCATAGCCGAGGCGCAGTCCGGCGAGGCCGAGTTTCGAGACGGTCCGCATCACCATCAGGTTCGGAAATTCAGCCAGCCGATTCATGAACGTGCTGCCAGCGAATACGTGGTACGCCTCATCCAGGACCACCAGCCCCGGCGCGCGCGAGATGATTTCCTCGATATCGCCGTATGCGAACAGGTTGCCGGTCGGATTGTTCGGATGGGAGATGAACACGACGGCCGGCCGGTGCCGGTCGATCGCGTCTAGGAATCGCGGCAAATTCAGCGAGAAATCATCGTTCAGGGCCACGCTTTCGTAGCGGGCACGGGCCATCAGCGAACTGACCTTGTACATGACGAAAGTCGGCCCTGGCGCAATGACAACTGCGCCCGGCCGCGCGGCCGCCTGGATGACGATGGAGATGATCTCGTCCGAACCATTGCCCAGCATGACGTCGAAGCTGTCGGGGATGCCCATGACCTGGCGAAGCCGCGCCTTCAGCAACGGCGCCGTCGGATCGGGATAGCGGTTCAATTCGGCCGTGGCGACAGCCTCGGCGATCTCACGCTGCAGTGACTCGGGCAGCCGGTAGGGATTCTCCATTGCGTCAAGCTTGATCAGCCCGGCCGCCGAGGGCACCGGATAGGCCGAGAGGCCCAGCACCTCTTCGCGAATGATGTCTTCGGGGCCGGCCATTACCAACGGGCGTTTCCGCTCACGGACGAAGGCCGGAAGGCGGCGGCCCCGGCTTCGTCAATGCGCATTTGCGCTGAGCGTGCGTGGGCAGAAAGCCCTTCTCCATGCGCCAGGGTCACGGCAACCTTGCCGAGCCTCGTCGCGCCGGATCGGGACACTTTGATGACGCTGGAGCGCTTCTGGAAATCGTAGACGCCCAGCGGCGATGAAAAGCGCGCCGTGCGCGCGGTTGGGAGCACATGATTCGGTCCGGCGCAGTAGTCGCCGATGGCCTCCGAAGAATAGCGGCCCATGAATATCGCCCCCGCGTGGCGGATGCGCTCAAGCAGCCGGTCTGGGTGGGCAACGGAAAGCTCAAGATGCTCGGGGGCAATCCGGTTTGCAATGGCGCACGCTTCGTCAAGATCGCGGACATGAATAAACGCCCCGCGCCGCCCGAGGGACGCGGATATGACGCGCTCCCGCGGCATGGAGCCAATCAGGCGTCCGATCGCATCTCCGACGGCTTCCAGGCATGCGGCGTCCGGCGACACCAGGATAGCCTGCGAAAATTCGTCGTGCTCGGCCTGTGAAAATAGATCCATCGCGATCCAGTCCGGATCGGTCGATCCATCGCAGATCACCAGAATTTCGGACGGCCCGGCAATCATGTCGATGCCGACCACGCCGAAAACACGCCGCTTTGCCGCGGCAACATAGGCATTGCCCGGCCCGACGATCTTGTCCACCTGCGGCACGCTCTGCGTTCCGTAGGCGAGGGCTGCAATCGCCTGAGCGCCGCCAATCGTAAACAAGCGGTCGACACCCGCGATCCGGGCGGCGGCGAGCACCAGGTCGCTGCGCTCGCCCCCCGGCGTAGGCACAGTCATGACCAACTCCTGGACGCCAGCCACCTTGGCAGGGATCGCATTCATCAGCACCGACGAGGGGTATGCGGCATTCCCGCCAGGCACATAGAGTCCCACCCGGTCCAGCGGCGTTATGCGCTGGCCCAGCGTCGTGCCATCGGCCTCCGTGTAATGCCAGGAATTTGTCCGCTGATGCTCGTGGTAGCGCCGGATG
This sequence comes from Betaproteobacteria bacterium, assembly GCA_009693435.1. The sequence continues at coordinate 26,481 of SHXF01000043.1, forward strand.
CGCGTTGCCGCCTCTTCCAGCGCGCCTCGCTCCCCCGGAGCGAGTCGGCCCAGCGCATCTTCGAGCAGATGGCGCGGCAATTCCAGTTCGGCCAGGCTTGCCGCCTTAAGCCGATCGAAACGCGCCGTATATTCGAGCACGGCGGCGTCGCCGCGCGTCCGCACATCATCGAGAATTTCGCCGGTGACGCGCTCCACCGACACGTCTTGCGAGGACTCGTAGGCAATCAGGTCCGCGAGACGGCGATCGAAGTCGGCCTGACTCGATGACAGTCGCCGAATGTCAGGCATCATTTCGGGACACCGCGCCGACGAAAGCGTCCACCAGCGGTTGAATGTCGGTTCGCCTGAGTTTCAACGCCGCCTGATTGATGATCAGGCGCGCGCTGACAGGGAATATTTCCTCTACGGGTCGCAGGCGGTTCGCCCGCAGCGTATTGCCGGTCGAGACCAGGTCGACTATGGCATCGGCAAGGCCGACCAGTGGCGCAAGCTCCATGGAACCGTACAGCTTGATCAGGTCGACGTGCACGCCTTTGGCCGCAAAGTGCTCGCGCGCGGTCTGCATGTACTTGGTGGCCACTCGCAGCCGCGCTCCCTGCCGCACCGCCGAATCGTAATCGAACCCTTCGCGTACCGCGACCATCATGCGGCAGCGGGCGATGCCCAGGTCGAGCGGCTGGTAGAGTCCGGTGCCGCCATGCTCGATCAGCACGTCCTTGCCGGCGACGCCCAGCTCGGCAGCCCCGTATTGCACATAGGTCGGCGTGTCGGACGCCCTCACGATGATGACGCGCACATCCCGGCGGCTGGTGGGAATGAGCAACTGGCGTGAGGTTTCCGGATTATCGAGCGGGCGAATACCCGCTGCAGCTAGCAGCGGGACGGTTTCGTCGAATATGCGACCCCGGGACAGGGCGATGGTGATCACGGCTGGATGCCAATGGGAAACGGGTAATTTTACCGGCAGGCGCGCAACTGCGCCACGCAAACTATGTCGGATGCAAACTATGTCGGAAATTCGAAACAGACCGGAGAAGCTACGACGCGGCACCGTCAGATCGACATCACCCGGTTTTCAGTGAGTACGCCTAATGCGCGCGCCCAACTGCGATAGCTTCTCCTCGATGTGCTCATAACCGCGGTCGAGGTGGTAAATGCGGTCGATTGTCGTTTCCCCCTCGGCCACCAATCCGGCAATCACCAGGCTTGCCGAGGCCCGCAGGTCCGTCGCCATGACGGTGGCGCCCTGAAGCCGCGGCACGCCGCGCACGACCGCGGTGTTGCCGGAAATATCGATATCCGCACTGAGGCGCTGCATCTCCAGCGCGTGCATGAACCGGTTCTCGAAGATGGTTTCCGTCATTACCGCAGTGCCTTGGGCGACGGCGTTGAGCGCCATGAACTGTGCCTGCATGTCCGTCGGAAAACCCGGGTACGGTGCGGTGCGGATATTCACGCTTGCCGGCCGGGAGCACATCGACAGCGTTATGCCGTCCGGGTCAGCCCTGACCTCGGCCCCGGCCTCCCTCAACTTTTCGAGCACCGACTCCAGCGTCCCGGCGCGTGTCTGGTTCAGCCGCACCGAACCGCCCGCAGCGGTTGCTGCAACCAGGAAGGTGCCGGTCTCGATGCGGTCCGGCATGATGGTGTGTTCCGCGCCGTGCAGGCTGTTCACCCCTTCAATCGTGATCACACCGCCGCCAGCGCCACGCACCCTTGCTCCCATTGCGTTCAGGCATTCCGCGAGATCGGTGATTTCGGGTTCTCGTGCCGCGTTTTCCAGCACCGTGGTGCCATCCGCGAGACAGGCGGCCATCATCAGGTTTTCCGTGCCGGTGACCGTAATCAGGTCGAATACGATGCGCGCGCCTTTAAGGCGTCCGGTGCGGGCGACTATGTAGCCCTGTTCGACGCGGATGTCGGCGCCCATCGCCTGCAGTCCTTTCAGATGCTGATCCACCGGCCGCAAGCCGATCGCGCACCCGCCTGGCAGCGACACCCGCGCCTCGCCGCAGCGGGCCAGCAACGGGCCAAGCACCAGGATCGCGGCGCGCATGGTCTTCACCAGCTCGTAGGACGCCATCGGATTGGTCAGCGCCGCTGCCTGCAGCGCAATGCACTCCGGGCCCTCCTGCCCGGCTGTCGCGCCCATTTCCGTGAGCAGCTTCAGCATGGTGTTGACGTCCCTCAGCGAGGGGGCGTTTCTGAGAAGGAGCGGTTCGCGAGTCAGCAGCGCAGCACACATGAGCGGCAAAGCCGCATTCTTGGCGCCCGATATTCGTACCTCGCCGGCCAGAGACTGACCCCCGCCAATTACCAGCTTATCCACCCGCGTATTCTTCGGGCGTGAGGGTCTTCATCGAAAGGGCGTGAATCTCCGCGCGCATGCGTTCGCCCAGGGCGGCGTACACGAGTTGATGCCGCTGCACCCGATTCTTGCCGCGAAACGCAGGGCTGACGATGAGTGCTTCGAAATGCTGTCCGTCGCCGTCGACCTGCAGGTGATCGCAAGCGAGACCTTCGCCGATATAGTTCTGAACCTGTGCTGGACTGATCATGGACTGGTGTTCCGCGTGGGTGAATGACGGGGTAAGGCGCATGCCGGTGAAACTACGGGTCAATGCCGAAGTTTATAGCCGTTTCTGAGTACTGTGAGGGTCAACCCCGACACTGCGGCAAGGCATACGATGATAAAACCCATGCTGAGGGCCGGATTGATGTCCGATTTGTCGAAAAATCCGAATCGAAAACCGTCGATCATGTAAAAAAACGGATTCAGATGCGACACGCCCTGCCAGAACGGCGTGAGCGACTGTGTTGAATAGAAAACGCCGGCCAGAAAGGTCAGCGGCACTACGACGAAATTGGAAAAAGCAGCCAGCTGATCGATCTTTTCCGCCCAGATGCCCGCCAGCATGCCGAGGGCGCCCATGATGGCGCTTCCGGCCAGGGCAAAAGCCAGGATCCAGACTGGATGCCGAACCGGCAGATCGACGAACGGCAGCACCACCATCAGCACGCTGAATCCAACCACCGTGCCGCGGAAGATCGCGGCCAGCACGTACGCGGCAAAAAACTCCCAGTAAGCGAGTGGCGGCAACAGGACAAAAATGATGTTTCCGGTAATTTTGGACTGTATCAGCGACGACGAACTGTTTGCGAACGCATTCTGAAGCACCGACATCATCACCAGTCCGGGGGCCAGAAAAGCGCTGTAGGGAACGCCGTCGAAGACGCGCACCCTGCCTTCCATTACATGCGCAAAAACGAGCAGGTACAACAGGGCCATCATGACCGGCGCCGCAATCGTCTGAAAGCCGACTTTCCAGAAGCGCAGCACCTCCTTGTACAGGAGCGTCGGAAAGCCGGTCATTGGTTCATCAGTTGCACAAATACATCTTCGAGGTCCGGCTGCACCAACTCCAGTTCCTGGATGATGCATCCGGCCTCGCGAATGCGCGCAAGGGTCGGTTCGAGATCGGAGTAATTGTGGAGTCGAAGCACAGCGCCGCCCGAGGCTTCGTTGTGGGATTCCGCTATCAAATTGACGGGCAGCGGGCGATCCGTACGTACGCGCAGGTTCAAGTGGTGCTGCACCCGCTTCAGCATGTTCGCGGTGGAATCGAGAGCGACGATGCGCCCCTGTTTGACCATCGCGATACGCAAACAGAGGTTTTCGGCTTCCTCGAGATAGTGCGTGGTAAGAACGATAGTGTGCCCGTCCTTGTTGAGCCGCCGGATGAATTGCCATAATCCCTGGCGCAACTCCACGTCGACGCCAGCTGTGGGCTCGTCCAGCACGATGACCGGCGGCCTGTGCACCAGCGCCTGCGCCACCAGAACGCGGCGCTTCATGCCCCCCGAAAGCGAGCGCATGTTCGCATTGGCCTTCGAGGTAAGATCCAGATTCAGCATGATCTCTTCGATCCAGTCATCATTGCGGCGCAGGCCGAAATACCCGGATTGGATCTGCAGCGTCTCACGCACGCTGAAAAACGGGTCGAACACCAGTTCCTGCGGAACCACGCCCAGGGCGCGCCTCGCCTCGCGATACGCCTCGCGGACGTTGTAGCCCATGATACTTGCACTGCCGGAATCGGCTCGCACCAGTCCCGCGAGTATGCTGATGAGGGTGGTCTTGCCCGCGCCGTTCGGGCCGAGCAATCCGAAAAACTCGCCCTCGGCGATATCGAGGTGAATGTCGTCAAGCGCCTGAAGCGCGCCAAAGCGCTTGGAGACGCCCTCTATCTGGATTGCAACCGTCATGGAACGGGCAGCGCGCGAGGCGCGGCCTATGATCGTTGCAGCAACTCTGCCACGCCGTAGAGTTTTGCGAGATTAAGCATTGCGTTGGGAAGGCCCTGCAAGCGCAGCGGGGCAGCCGCGTCTCCACTGCGCCGGAGCCATTCCAGGGCTAGCGCAACCGCGGCAGAATCGACTTCGGTGACACCGCTGAAGTCGATCACGCGCGCGCCATGCCCGAGGTGTTCCTCCGCAAGTTCGACGAGACCCGGAACAGTCTCAAGCGTGACCGGCCCATCGAGCATGAGCGACTCGCCCTCGCGCCGGATCACGTCTTGTTAACCCCGAACTTCGCGTCTCCCTGGCGATTTTTTGCCGCCAGCGCCTTGATCAAACCGTCCACTCCCCTGTCGCGCACCTCGGTGGCGAACGTCTCGCGATACGTTGAAACCAGGCTCACGCCACCGACTTTGACGTCATAGACCTTCCAGCCCGCCGCGGTTTTCTCCATTTCGTAGTCGATGGTGACCGGCGGCGCGCCCGCCTGCTTCACTTCCGATTTGACCGTGACATCCGTGTCGTTCGCAGATGCGCGCAACGGCCGGTAATCGATCTGCTGGTCGCGGTAATTCGACAACGCGGTCGAATAAGTGCGCACCAGCAGTGTCTTGAACTCGGCGGTGAGTGCCTGTTGCTGCTCGGGCGAGGCGACGCGCCAGTTGCGTGCCATGGCGATCTGGGTCATCCGCAAAAAATTGAAATGCGGCAGAATTCGCGATTCGACGAGATCGGCGATTTTTTTCGGCTGTCCGGACTGGATGTCCTTGTCGCGTTTGATGATGGTGATGACTTCCTGGGTGATATTTTTCACCAGCGCATCGGGCGCCACCTCCTGAGAGTGCAGTGCGGGCACGAACGTGGCAAAGGCCAAGGCGAGCAACGAGGAAATGAGACGTGTCATGGGGTGGAAGTGGTGTGGATGGAGGCTGTAACCCCGGGAGCGCCGCTCCGCAATATGGGTTGCTCCGCCGACGCTGCAGAGGCGGGGTCGTTTCCGGAACGGATCGGTTGCGCCGGGAGGGCGGCAGCGCCATCGCCTTCCGGAAATTCAGCCTGGCTGCGCTGTTCCCGCGGTGGATCGCCGTCATACACGAGATTGAGGCGCCGCTGCAACCAGGCATCGCGGACGAACGAATATTTGTCCAGTGCCGCTTCTTCGACGACGCTCGTGGTGTCCAGCAGGTCTGTGCGGGCACTCACGGCGCGAACCACCAGAGTGGTGTTGCGGGTCGGCACGTGCCTGGTTTGCGCGACCACGTCCGCCTGGAAGTCGAGCAACAGGCCCGCGGCATCGCGCACGGTACTCGGTCCGAAGATGGGGAGCACGAGGTAGGGTCCGGTGTCTGCTCCCCATCTGCCCAGCGTCTGGCCGAAATCCTCGTTGTGCTTCGCCAGTCCAAAGTCCGACGATACGTCCAACAGGCCGAACATGCCGATGGTCGAGTTGAAGATGAACCGGGCAGTGTCCCCCACGGCATCGGTTACCTTGCCCTGAAGAAGGTTGTTGACGGCAATCCACAGGTCCTGCAGATTGGAGAAGAAATTGGTCACGCCGAGCCGGACGAAACCCGGGAGCGCCGCACGGTAACCCTCAGCCACCGGCTTCAATACTGCTGTGTCGATCGTGTCGTTGAAACTGAACATGGCGCGATTGAACGACTCTAGCGGGTCGGCAGGGTTTGAGTGCGTCGTTGCGCAACCGGCGAGTGACCCGGCCAGCAACAGCACAACCCCTATTCTTCTTAACAATCCCATGCTAACCCTTTGCTTTTGCTACTTCTTGTTATCGCCGCCATCTGCCGCCTTATTGTAGAGGAACTGGCTGATCAGATTTTCGAGCACTACCGCCGATTGCGTAATTTTTAACGAATCGCCACCCTTCAGGTTCGCCGCATCTCCACCCGCGGTCAGCCCCACGTACTGTTCGCCCAGCAAGCCGGAAGTCAGTATCTTCGCGGAGGTATCCTTGGGAAACTGGAACCGGCTGTCGATGTTCAACGTGACGACCGCCTCGAATTGCTGGTTGTCGAAACGAATATCGCCGACTCGACCCACAACGACCCCGGCGCTTTTTACAGGCGCCCTGATTTTAAGACCGCCGATGTTATCAAACTTGGCGCTGATAGGGTAAGCATCCGCCGATGCCAGCGACGTGAGATTGGCGACTTTCAGCGACAGAAACAGTATCCCCCCGGCGCCCACCATCACGAAAATTCCGACCCAAAGGTCCAGTTCTTTGCGCGTCATCATAATCAGATTCCTCTGAACATCAGTGCTGTCAGGACAAAATCAAGCGCCAGTATTGCCAGCGACGAGGTCACAACGGTGCGTGTCGTGGCGCGAGACACGCCTTCCGCCGTGGGCGGCGCATCGTACCCTTCAAAGACCGCAATCCAGGTGACTGCCACGCCGAATACCAGGCTTTTGATGATGCCATTCAGGATGTCTTCGCGAAAATCGACGGCCGCCTGCATCTGGGACCAGAAAGAACCCTCGTCCACCCCGATCAGCTTTACGCCGACCAGATAGCCCCCGAAAACGCCCATCGCCGAAAACAAGGCCGCCAGGAGCGGCATCGATATGATGCCGGCCCACAGGCGGGGCGCGATGACACGCGCGATCGGATCGACCGCCATCATTTCCATGGCCGCGAGTTGTTCGGTCGCTTTCATCAGGCCGATTTCCGCGGTGATGGCGGAACCGGCCCGGCTCGCGAACAGCAGCCCGGCGATGACCGGCCCCAGTTCGCGAACGAGCGACAGGCTGACGAGCACGCCCAGAGCGTCCGAGGAACCGTAGCGGGCGAGCGTTTCGTATCCCTGCAGACCAAGAACCATACCGACGAACAGTCCGGACACCAGGATGATGATGAGCGACAGCACCCCCGCGAAGTAAATTTCGCGTATCGTCAGATGGAAACGACGGAAACTGGGCCCCGATTCCCGGACAGTCACCCACAGGAACCGGCTGGCAAACCCGAGGCGCCATACCCAGTTGTTGATAACGTGCGCGCCAACCGCGCGAAGCAACTCGGCAATCCGTTGCATCATGTTGCGCCGCGCCGCATGTCGGCTTCGTAATCCTGCGACGGATAGTGAAATGGCACCGGCCCGTCGGCCTCCCCGTAGACGAACTGGTGGAGCGACGGGTGGTCCGACCGGCGCACTTCTTCCGGAGTCCCCTGAAATTCGATCTTGCCCGCAGCCATGTAGTACACGTAATCGACGATGTTCAATGCTTCGGCGACATCGTGGGTGACGATTATCGATGTGGCGCCGAGCAGGTCGTTGAGCTTCCTGATCAATTGCCCGATGACCCCGAGGGAAATCGGATCCAGTCCGGCAAAGGGTTCATCGTACATGATCAGCATCGGATCGAGCGCTATCGAGCGCGCCAGAGCGACGCGGCGCGCCATCCCGCCCGACAACTCCGAGGGCATCAAGTCGGCAGCGCCGCGCAGGCCGACGGCTTCCAGTTTCATCATGACCAGATCCCGGATCATCCTTTCCGGCAATCGGGTGTGCTCCCGCATCTGGAAAGCCACGTTGTCGAAGGAAGACAGGTCGGTGAACAGAGCGCCGAACTGGAACAGCATGCCCATTTTCCGCCTGAGCCGGTACAAAGCTTCGTGGTCCTGCGCATCGACCACGGTTCCGGCGATTCTTACCTCGCCGCGCGAAGGCCGCAGCGCGCCGCCAATGAGGCGCAGCAGGGTGGTCTTGCCGCACCCGGACAGGCCCATGATCGCAACGACATTTCCGCGCGGCACAACCAGATTGATATTCTTGAGAATATCGCGCCGGTCGTAGCCAAAAATAACATCGTCGACTTCGACCAGATTGTCAGCGGTCACAGCGGGTCCGGCAGCCAATGCAATCCGCGATTTTAGCGTACCAACCGTCAGTTGGCCGAAGTTTCCGGGCGCCGTGCCTCTGCAGGCCGAAGCACGGCTGATTTCGGCTATCATCGCGCATCGCCTGTCAGGCTGTCCTTCTTCAATGTCGCAATCGGTCGTTCGATTTTCCGGAGTGAGCAAACGATTCGGCGCCAATCAGGTCCTGCGCGGCATTGAACTAGGAATAGAATCGGGCCAGTTCTTCGGCCTTGTCGGCGTCAACGGGACCGGAAAAACCACACTGCTCAAGTGCCTGCTGAATTTCTGCGACCCGGATGAGGGCCGGATCGAAGTATTCGGCGTAGCGCAGCACCATCCCCGATCGCGCGCGCGTCTGACGTATCTGCCCGAGCGCTTCATGCCGCCCTATTTTCTCACTGGACGCGAATTCCTGACAATGATGCTGCGTCTTTCCGGAACGAATGAAGCGCCTGGCACGGTCGAGGGCATGCTGGAATTGCTCGAGCTCGATTCCTCGGCGCTCGGGCGCCCGGTCCGCTCGTACTCAAAAGGCATGACCCAAAAGCTCGGCATCGCGGCATGCTTCCTTTCTGGACGGGATCTGTACGTCCTCGATGAGCCGATGAGCGGGCTTGATCCCAAGGCGCGGGCACTCGTGAAATCGCTGCTGCTGCGCCTGCGCAGAGAAGGCCGATCACTGCTGATGACCTCCCATTCGCTCGCCGACATCGAGGAAATCTGCGACCATATGGCGGTGCTGCACAATAGCAGCGTCCTGTTCTCGGGCCGCCCCGGCGACTTGCGCATGCGGCATGATGGCGCGACCCTGGAACGCGCGTTTTTGGAGTGCATCGAGAGCGCACCACATGTCTGACAAGCCCCGCCTCCTGATCGTCGACGACGATCCACTGATCACCGACACGCTGTCGTTTGCACTGCGCAAGGATTTCGACGTTTTCGTGAGTGACTCGCGGCATCATGCGATCAGCCTGCTGAGGCAGATGGATGAAGCGCCGCAACTGGCGCTGGTGGACCTCGGACTGCCACCGGTGCCGCATCGCCCTGACGAAGGCTTTCAGCTCATTGCCGAACTGATGGCCCACTCGCCCACCATCAAGATCCTCGTGCTGTCGGGTCAGAACGATGATGCCAACGCGCGCCGCGCACGCACACTGGGCGCGGCCGAATTCATTGCCAAGCCGTGCGACCCGCAGACGCTGAAGAAAACACTGCTGCACGCGCTCGAGTTTCGGGCGGCTGAATTGCGCGAAGGCGACCAGAGCGACGCCGATCCCCTGACAGGCAACAGCCCCGCTTTGCAGAAACTCAAGAGCCAGATCAATCAGTACGCGGACGCGCCGTTTCCCGCGCTGATAGAAGGCGCCTCGGGAAGCGGCAAGGAATTGGTGGCACGCATGCTGCACCGCCTTTCGTTGCGGCGCTCCAAGCCCTGGTTTGCGCTCAACTGCGCCGCTATAGCGCCGACGCTCGTCGAACCCACCCTTTTCGGATACGTCAAAGGCGCTTTCACCGGGGCGGCGCAGAACAAGTCCGGGTATTTCGAAGATGCGGGCGATGGCACGCTTTTTCTTGATGAGATCGGAGAATTGCCGCTGGAACTTCAGGCCAAGCTGTTGCGGGTACTCGAGAACGGCGAGTTCCAGCGGGTTGGGGAAACGTCGCTGCGCACGTCCGGCGCGAGGGTGATCGCAGCCACCAACCGCGACCTGCGACAGGAAATCCGGAATGGCAATTTCCGCGCCGACCTTTATCACAGGCTATCGGTCTTCACCATCGGCGTCCCCCAGTTGCGCGACATGGGTGAAGACAAGATGCTCCTGCTTGAGCATTTCTGCACATTTTATGCCGGCCAGGCCAAGTTACCGCGCTTCTCCCTGTCGGAAGAGGCGAAGGCTCTGTGGCGCCAGTACGAGTTTCCCGGGAACGTGCGCGAACTGCGCAATATTGTCATTCGGCTGACGACCAAGTACGCCGGTCATTGCCTGTCGCGAGCGGAACTCGAACCCGAATTCGACGTCGAGTCGATTGCCGGCCTGGAAACCATTCCCGGGGGAGATTCGGCCTCAATCCTGGACCAGGCCCAGCGCCATCTGGAGCGCGAGCGCAATTTCAACCTCGACCAGATGCTGAAAGCCTGGGAACAGGGCTACATAGAAGCCGCAATGAAACTGACTCGAGGGAATGTAAGCCAGGCGGCAAAGATACTGGGCATCAACAGAACCACGCTTTACTCGCGGATGGAGTCGTTGCAAAAGCAGCACTAACAGGAACAGGAAGCAATCGTAGTACCGAGACAGCGCGCGGGCGAACGCACGACGAAAATGTGTCGACGGCAAGCCGGATCGATCGTTACTTGCTCGATTGCTCGCGATGATCGCACCGCGCAGCGCCGGCGTCGTTCCGGCTCGATGCGCGTTTCCCCGTTTTCCCCGCGTTTCGTCGACACAAACCTGACGATGCGACGCGTCTTCCACCGCAAAAGGGAATGCAATGTTCGTTGTGCGAATCATCAGACGGCCTCAGCCTCAGTCGCGGTAGTTACACTCGACCATGTATTACAACCATTTCGGGCTGAATGAACCGCCGTTTCGGATTACGCCGCACACGGATTTCTTCTTTTCCGGTGCGAATCGCGGCGCAACGCTCGACGCCCTGATTTACGCGATCCTTCACGATGAAGGAATAGTAAAAGTATCGGGCGAGGTGGGCAGCGGCAAGACGATGCTTTGTCGGGTCCTCATGGAAAGGCTGCCCGAGAGCGTCGAAACCATCTACCTCGCCAATCCCTCGCTTTCGCGGGATGAAATCCTGTACGCGATTTCGGAGGAACTCGGCATAGACCTCGATGTTGGCGGGCGCACCACCCGCCTCCTCAGGGCCCTGCAGAATCACCTGATCCAGCGTTTCGCCGAAGGGCGCCGCGTCGTAGTGCTTATCGACGAAGCACACGCCATGCCCCGCGAGTCCCTTGAAGAGATCAGGCTGCTCTCCAACCTCGAGTCCGATCGGCACAAGCTTCTGCAAATCGTCATGTTCGGACAGCCGGAACTGGACGCGCAACTCAACACGGAGGGCATGCGGCAGCTGAAGGAGCGGATTACTCACGGATTTCGACTTGAACCCATGGTCCGGGCGGATATCGAAAGTTATATAGAGTTTCGCATGCGCGCGGCGGGGTATCGCGGCCCCAACGCATTTACCCCGGGCGCCATCAAGCTGATCGCGCGGTCCTCTGCCGGCCTTACGCGCCGGGTCAACATACTTGCCGACAAATCGCTGCTTGCTGCCTTCGCGACCAACAAGCACGGGGTCACCGTGCGGGAAGTCCGTCGGGCGATACGCGATTCCGAATTTTATCGGCCGGTACGCCGCAGTGCGCTCGCCTGGGTTGCCGCGGGCGCGTTGGTTGCCGGACTCGCTATCGGACTGGGTGCGCACCTCTTGTCTTCAAGGGAGCCTAGCATTGGGCTTGGGCCGCAATCGCCTCGGTTGCCCGTTCGCACTCCGGAAACGCCTGTGCCCGATGCGGAAAATGCATCCCGACCGCCAATGAAAACGTCGGAACCGGATTCCCGCGCGACGTCCACGTCATTGACATCGCAGTCGGCCGTAAAGCCGTCTAGTGCCGCACCGGTGTCCGCGCCCCCGGCGGCGCCCAACATGGCACCGGCGAAGGCACCGGCGAAGGCACCGGCGCCCGTCCCGAGAACGCAGAGCGGATCCGAAAAATTGGCACCCCCGCCCCTGGGAAAGTCCTCCTATCGGGCGAATCCCGTGCCCCCGGCGCGGGGCAAGATTGTGCAGGAGCGCTTCGCCGTGACACAGGGCTGGCTGAAAAGCGCGCCCGGCGATCACTATGCGGTTCAACTGCTTACCGTCCGGGATAGCAAGATCGGTCTCCTCGAAGACTTTCTGCGACGCGCGTCGACCTCCGCCTCTCTGGACGATTTTCACGTGTACAGCGTCAAGATAAACGGCTCGCAGTACTACCGCCTAACCTACGGATTGTATCCATCCTCCAATGACTCCCTTGCGGCGATGCGCGATCTACCGATATCGGTGAAAGGCCAAAATCCGTTCCATCGGAGCGTGGAGCGCATGCGCAGCCAGAATCGACAATGACTACGGGATGTCATTGATTCTCCGATTCTTTACAGTTCACAGACCACCATGCGGGTCGACCGTTTCAGGGGCGGGTGAGGCCTGGACCCAGCACAGACCGAAACTTTGCACAACAAATCAGACTATTAGCGTATTCTGTTATACTCTCGTGAGTACCGACTTTGGCCTCATCCAGCGAGTCGGAATAGCGCCATTTTATGGGTGTCTTGCCGATCGACGATGAATTTCGCGAAGGAATTGCTTTCTGCGGTATCCAAGAGAAATTGCGGAAGGCACTGGCGTAGGGCGGTGG
>SHXF01000150.1 GCA_009693435.1 Betaproteobacteria bacterium
GCGATCATCGGCCCGAAGTGATTCACCCAGCGCCGGACCGACTCGTACGAAACCGCGATGCCGCGTTCCGCCAGCAGGTCTTCGACGTCACGCAAGCTCAGTGTGAACCGGAGATAGAGCCACATTGCCCGGTGAATGATCTCAGGCGGGAACCAGTAACCGCTGTAGCTTATTCTCTTCATCGCTTTGGCTACCAGTCAACCAGGGATGCTGCTACACTCCGATCGCCGTGACAATGCCGTTCTCTAGCTTATGGCATATCGCTGCTTTTCAGCGCTTCATCAATTAGAAACAGATCGGTTAGTAGCGCGCGTACATGGATAGACGCGTTGATATTGTCGATCATCTGAGATCCGATGGATCGTTGAGCGAGAACGAAGCGGAAGGCGGCGCGGGCCTTGACGACGTCCTGCTTCAATACCGCCAGCATGTCGCCCGTCGCCTGTTCCACAGCGCCCCCCGGCGAGCCAAGGTCACGGGGCGTTGCCGCATCGAGCACATCAAGGGCCAGGCTGGCGCGTCGAAGCGCCTGGCGGATGCCCATCGGATCGTCCTCCTCGCGCTCGCGCCCCTGCGCCGCATAAGCCAGCATCAACTCATAGGTCGCCTCGATGGCATCGATCGCTTCGGCCACGCTGCGTGGCTTCTCGAACTCGCTCGACGCCATGGGTCACCCTTCCTGCGAAACAATCGGATTGCCGTACGAGGTCGCACGCATGCTCATGCCTTCCAGCGCTCAGCATCGTGATGATCGGAATATTCCTTGCGGCTGATCCAGCCGCGAAACATCGAGCGCGTGAAACGCCAATTGTCGGGACGCAAGGCGAAATAGATGTGGATGACCAGAATCGTTACCATCGCCATCGCGGCGAGCCCGTGGACCGCATAGATGACGCCCCAGGCGTCGGCGGAGAACCAATAGGGATCGCGGCGCCACAGAGGCGTGTCGATCTTGAGCAGCATCAAAAGCCCGCTCGCGATCACCGCCAGAACCAGAATGGCAACGGCGAGATGGTAGAGCTTCTGCAAGGAATCGTACTTGCCGGGACGGGTCGGCGGTGCGCCGCCGCCGGAGATCGTGTGCCTCGCCTCGCGCCAGATGTCGCGGATATCGGCCGTCCCGATGACCATGTTGCGCCAGTTCTGCCAGACGACAGAGCGCACGACATGGAAAACGACTAGAACGGCGAGCAGCACGCCGGTGATCCAGTGAATCTCGAGCCATTGGAATTTGAAGCCGAGGATCGGCACGAACGACGTGCCCATCAGCACCAGAACCGCGAGCGCCATCAGCCAGTGGTAGAGGCGATCGACCAGCCGATGACGTATGACGCGCCCGGATGGGTCGGTGGCATTGGTGAACCCGTCGGTTGAGCGCTCGGTCATATGCAGCCCTTGCGCTCCCTGTCAATGCGGCCGGCGCGCACGCGCCTTCGCGAACGCCATGACGATCACATGCAGAACGATGAAGGCCATCGCGGCGGCCACAAACAAAGGCAGCAAGTCCCATGAGGCGCCAACCATCTGCTCCTGACCACCATAGATCGATTTGGTGTAGCGGAAGAATTCCATCCGATCGTCTTTCGCAAAATTGCTTCGGCGTTTGCCCGACTGCCTTCAAGTTCTACGCCGTGCGGCGCGCCGTTTTGCGTTGCTTCTACCCGAACTCCACCCCGGCATTGTCGGCCATCCATCGCGCGGCGTCCATATGATCGCCCGTCGCATGCGGCGAATGGCTGGCGCCGGTGTAGGCCGCCTGCACCAGACTTGCCAGCGGCGCGGGCGCGGTTGCCTCGCGCGCGGCTTCAAGTACCCGGGCGATATCGGCCTGCATGCGCCGGTTCGCCACGCCCGATTGATAACGGCCGGACAGCACCTCGGCCGCCACCGCCACCGGCGGCGTGCCCATCCCCGGCGCGAGCAGCGGCATGGCCCCGAGGATGCCGGCTGGGTCGAGCCCGGCCTTTTTCGCAACGATCATCATTTCGGTGTGGATCGCGACCGACAGCGCGCCGAGCGTGGCGACAATCGACTTCGCCAGCGGCCCGGAGCCAAGCTCGCCCAGCCGCAAGGTCGTCGATGCGAAGGCCCGCAGCACCGGCGCAATGCGTTCCAGCGCGTCGCTCGATCCGGACGTCAGCAGCGTCAGTTTGCCCTCCCGGGCATCCTGCGGACCGCCGACCGGCGTTGCCTCGAGCCAGATCGCCCCCTTCGAATAGAGAGCGCGCGCAAGCTCCGGCCCGGTCTGCGGCGAGGCGTCGCTCATATCGACGATGATTGTGCCGGGGCGAAGCTTGTGGACGAGGCCAATCGAGCCCAGAACGGCTTCGCGCAAGGTCGCGTCGGAGGTTTCCGCGATCAGCACCAGATCGCAGACCTGGGCGAGATCGTAGGGCGAACCGGCCGGCGCGCTGCCGCCTGAGGCCAGATGGGCCTGCAACATGCGCCCATTCAAGTCCGTGGCGGTGCAGCCGATGCCCTGCTCGTCCAGCCGGCGCGCCAGTGCGGCTCCCATGGAGTCGAGCCCGACGATGCCAACCGAAAAATTCGCCATTCCCCGCTCCTGCGATGCAGACCTGATGCATCACGCAATCTTGGTGATCCGGTCAAGCCTCGCATCCCTGGCGCGACCCTGCCGGCGCCGCGGCAGCCCGCCATCACGGCGCAACCAAGTAGGTATCAGACCCACCAATTGATCGGCCAAACGTGATCCGGCCCGGTCCAGCGGTCAGCCGAATGTGAATTCAGCGCACCACAGTCCCGGGCCGGATATAACGTCGTCCATTCGCGCGTCAGGCCACCGCGTCGCGCAAGGATCGCATCACAAGATTCGCCATCAGCGGCACCTTGTAATGGTTGTAGTTGAGCGGCCGCGCACCGCGGGTCACCGATTGGCCAGCGAGCTGCGCCAGCTCCTGGTCGACCTTCTTACCCTTGATTGTCTCCTCGGCGACGCCAACCCGTCGCGGCGTACAGGACACCCCGCCGACCGCCACGCGCGAGGCTTGCACGACGCCGCCGGCGTCGGTCTTGACCGCCGCCGCGACATTGACGAGCGGGAAGTCCCAGGCGTTCCGATCCGCCACCTTCTCAAAATAGAACCGTGCGCCGGCCCATTCCTTCGGGATGCGGATGGCGACCAGCAGCTCTTCCGGCTGCATCTGCGTCATCCGGGTGATGTCGATGCGCGGCCCGATGAAGAACTCCTCGGCCGGCACTACCCGCTCACCCTTGGCGCCACGGATCACCATCTTTGCGTCGAGGGCGATCATGGCCGGGGCCATGTCCGACGGCGACACCGCCACGCAGCGGTTGGCGTCGAAGATCGCATGTTCCCGGTTCTGAGCTTCCGGCGTATCGGCGAAGCAGGTGTTGCCCCCGGCGCGATAGCAGGGAAGGCCCGAACGGTAGTACCAGCAGCGCGCGTCTTGCGAGACATTGCCGCCGATGGTGCCGGTGTTTCGGATCTGCGGGCTCGCCACGTTGCCCGCGGCGTCCGCGAGCAGCCGGTAGCTCTTCTTGACGACGGCGTTGTTCTCGATATCGGTGAGCGTGGTGAGCGCGCCGATCTCGATGCCGTCCGCCGTCTCCTTGATGCCCTTCATCTCGGCGATAGCGCTGATGTCGACCACCACCTTGGGCCGTTTGATGCGGTCCTTGAACCAGGACAGCGAGTCGTTGCCGCCGGCAATCTTCCAGGCGACCTTCTTGTGCTGGTCGAGCAGCGCAACCGCGGCTGCGACCGTCGTGGGCCTAAACAGCTCGAAGCCCGGAATGACATCTTTGATCATCATGGCAGGGCTCCTTCATCACATCGTGTTGGCTTGCAGCGCCCGGTACGACTGCGGACGCTTGGCAAGCGCATTGATGATCATGTCGCGAACCACCGGGGTCCGGTGAAAATAGTGTCCGCCCAAGGCGTCCGAGATGGCGTTGATCAACGCCCCCGCCGCCGCACCCTGGATCGGTTCGCCGATGCCCTTCACGCCGACAGGATTGTCGCGATCCGGCTGCTCGACGGCCGCCCAATGGAACGACTTCGGCATGTCGAGATAGGTCGGCGGCTTGGACTGGTCGAACTGAACGTTGGCCGGCAAACCGAGCTGGTGGTCATAGACAATGCGCTCGGTGGTGGCAAGGCCGAAGCCCATCATCGCCCCGCCGTGCATCTGCGACTGCAGGCCCGCGGGATGCAAGACGGTGCCGCAATCAGCCACACCGAGATACTCCTTGATTTCGAATTCGCCGGTTTCGGTGTCGAGCTCGACCATGCAGAACCCGGCGCAGAGGGCCGGCACCATGCCGCGCTTCGGCAGCTTGTCCTTGGCGACGCCTATCAAACCCGTGCCCGCCAGAGCCTCGACCGAGGCCTTGGTGAGCGGGTTGATGTCGGCTGGCAATTCCTTGCCGGCGAACTTGCCGCCGAGTTCCATCGCCCGCTTGGCGGCGTCAGCGAAGCCGATCGACTTCGATGCGTCCGTCTTGTGGACGACCCTCTCGTTCTTCAGGTCATAGTCGCCCGATGCGCCGCCCAACTGCTGGGAGGCGATCTCAAGTAGCTTGTCCTTGGCATCCATCGCCGCAACGTAGTTGCTCCGGGAGGCGGTGTAGGCGGTGTTCGAACCAAACTGACCGATCATCCACGGCAGGTGTTTGTCGGTGCGGCCGCGAACGATGACGACGTTATCCCAGTTGTAGCCCAGCACTTCGGCGGCGACGCGCGAGGTCGCCGCACAGGAGAAGGTGCCGAGGTTGCCAACGCCAGAATGAACGTAGAGCTTGCCGTCCGGCAGGATGCGAACGATGCCGTCGAACCCGTTCGAACCGCCGGCGTGGAAGGCGCTGGCGATGCCGACGCCGATGACCTTATTGCCATTGCGCTTACCGGAAAGCTTCTTCTTCTCTTCCCACTTGAAAACGTCGCCACCCTTGACGAGCGCGTCCTTGAGGAAGGCGCTGGTAAGCTTGCCCTTGGCATTGTGGCCATCAAAACCGTCGTTGTCGGGGGCGTTGATACGCCTAATCGCAAGCCTGTCGAGGCCAAGTTCGCGGGCGCCCTCGTCGATCATCGGCTCGATCGCCATCGCCGTCTGGTTCTCGCCAGGGCCGCGCTGCGGACCGCGCGGCGACGTGTTGGTGAGCACCGCCGTGCCGCGCCAGCGCATGGCTTCCGGCTGGAAGCAGATCTGGATCGAGTGACCGCAGTTGCGGAAGTCCCAGAAGCCCATGTTTGGGCCGTTGTCCTGCACAACGAAAACGTCAAAGGCCGTGATACGGCCATTCTCGGCGAAGCCGATCTTGGCCATACCCTGGAAGCCCGCGCGGCCAGAACCGAGCAGGGATTCCTCTTCGCGCGATATGCGCAGCATCACCGGGCGTCCGTTGGCCTTCTTGGACAGAAGACCAGATACCGCAATCAGCGGATAGCCGGTGCCTTTCGAGCCGAAGCCGCCACCGCAATATTCGGCGATGAACACGACCTCCTGCGGCTTGATGCCAAGGTAACGCGCGATGTTTGGCACGACGAATGACTGGCTCTGCATCGAACCGTGCACGTAGCACTTGCCATTCTGCCAGTAGGACATGTTCGAGCGCGGTTCCATCGAGTGATGCGATGTACCCGCGGTCAGGAAGCTGCGCTCGATGACCACCTTGGCTTTCTTGAAGCCGGCATCGAGGTCTCCGTAGGCCCATTCTTCCGCGGCCTTGCCCATCGGCATCTTGCCCTGGTCGAAGCTCTGGAAGTCCTTGGCCGTCCACTTCACTGTCTGCAACGGCAACTGAACGTTGGCGACATTGCCGCCGGAGAACGCGTTAATGCCGCCGGGATAGAGCGAATCTAGCGGATCGACGACATGCTTAAGCTGCTCGAAGTCGACCTTGATCGCCTCGATGGCCGCCGCCGCGATCTCCTCGCTTTCGGCCGCAACCGCCAGGATCGGCGCGCCGGCAAACACCGGCTCCTTGTAGAGGATCGGATCGACCGGGGGCGGAAACTGCGGCACGTCATCCGGCGTGATGATCGCTACGACGCCCTTTATCTTCATGGCGGCCGACGTGTCGATGCTGCGCACGCGCGCATGCGGCAATGGCGACAGCATCAGCTTCGCATGCAGCATGCCTTCGGCGCGGAAGTCCTCAGCGTATTTCGCCGCGCCAGTAACCTTGGCAACCATATCCGGCGGTGTAAAATTCTTGCCTACGAGCTTGTAATCAGCCATCTCAGCCTCCCTTCGCCGCGCGCATGACGCCGGCCAGGTACTGTTGGTAAGAACCACAGCGGCACAGGTTGCCGGACATGGCGCGTCGCGCCTGTTCGATGGTCGGGTTCGGATTGGCCTTTAGCAGCGCCACGGCGGATATCACCTGGCCTGGCGTACAGAATCCACACTGCGGACCGATCTCCTCGATGAATGCCTTCTGGACCGGGTGCAACTGCCCGTTCTTGGCAATGCCTTCGATCGTCGTGATCTCCTTGTCGGCCACCGAATGGGTGAGCGTCGTGCAGGAGTAGTTGGTCGCGTCGCCGACCATCACGGTGCAGGCGCCGCATTCGCCGCGATCGCAGGACAGTTTCGTCCCGGTCAGGCCGAGCTTGTAGCGCAGCGTATTGGCAAGGGTCTCGTGCGGCAGCACGTCGACGCGGCGCACCTGGCCGTTCACCTTGAGACTGACCAGGCGCTCGACACCGGCGGTGCGCGCCTGCGCTTCACCCGAGCGGAACAGGTAGCCGGTCGCGCCAAGCGTGGCGCCCGACGCGATCACTCCCTTGATGAAGGAGCGCCTCGTCGCCCTGGTGCGCGCGATTTCGGTCAAGGGTCCATGGTCGTGATTGTGCTCATGCGCATCGCTATGCTCGTGCGATGTCCGACAATCTTCTGACATTGCCGCCTCCCCAAGTTTCCTCGATGCCTGCGGGTATTGCCCCTCTCGATGAGCCGAGAGCACTGCTATCCCGCATTCTTATTGGAATTCTCGATCTTAAATATTGCGTCAGTTCCGCCGCCTATTCAAGTCAAATCGTTTTAATTCTAAACAGCAAATAGCCGGCCCGAGTTTGAGCCCGCAGAATTCCAGCCGGCCGACTTCGCTGCGCTGCAACATACAGCCGCGCACCGTGTCACTGCCTCGGACCGGCAATCAGTTGCGAAACTCGTGCGTCCGGAAAAACTCCGCGGTCAACTCGGCCGACCTGCGCACGTCATCGCGGGACATCTCCAACGCCACAGAATCGCGGCAGAACAAGCTTTCCATATAGCCATTGGTCAGCGCGATATCGCACCAGGAGTAGGCGCGCGCCAGATCGCGCCCAACGCCACGCCCGTAATAATATTGCACCCCGAGGAAGAACTGCGCCGTCGGCTGGCCGGCTTCGGCAGCGCGACTGAACCAATGCAGCGATTGCACATTGTCGCGCCGCACGCCCTTGCCAGAATAATACAGAAATCCGAGCGAAGCCTGCGACTTGGCGTCCCCCGTCTCGGCCAATGGCTCCCAATTCGCATAAGCCAGCGCGTAGTCGCCGGCATTGAAAGCCGCCAAGCCCACCTCGAAATTACCTGCGTGCGCGGCGCTGGGCGCAATGGCCGCGACAGCAATCAGAAGGATCATCAAAAATCGGCGCATCCATTCAGCTCACGTTGCGGCCAAGCTAACGGCCCCGTTGAACGACGCCAAAACCCCGCGCCCCGGTTCCGCCGCCAAACCGCCGGCCGTCAATTCGCCTCGACGGCGGGCGGCC
>SHXF01000044.1 GCA_009693435.1 Betaproteobacteria bacterium
CTTCCTGACCTCGCCGGGAGAGGGCGGAATCGCCGGCCTATTTATTGCGTTCGCGAATCTATCATTGAAACTACTGGAATGCGGGAATCAGGCGCGTGTGCATTACCGTCAAGTTACAAATTTGACACCAGGACTGAATTTTCCATCGGCGGACATGAATCCCGAGTTGATCAATGATCTTGGCCTGTAATCGGTAAGCCCAGCGACGCGCAGGCGCACTGTGTCGTGTAGTGACATCGAATCAATGCCTTTGAACTCGCGCGGCTTGTTCACGCCAAACTTGAATACGCCCTCAGTCCACGGCTCGTGCATGTCCTGAAGGCGATGCGGTTCGATTTGGTAGATAGGGGTGGGCATCATTTGCAGGCCGGCTTTTCCGAGTTCGCCCGACATCCAGCCAAGGGCGATATCCGAGAGGCCACGCTCGTGGTAGCCGCCGCCGACGTCCGCGTGTGCGCCGATGAATCCCGCTTGAGTCACATTGGATGCGGACTCCCAGACGGTGGGAACGAAATCTCCTCGCCGCTCGTCTATCGACAGCGCGTGTATCCCCCGCGCCACCTTGGTGCTGAGTTTACCGTCAGCAAACTTGAACAGGTCGTAACGATTGTCGCCGACATAGAGCGGCAATCCAAGCGATCCTACCGTGTCCCACACGCCAATTGCCTTGATAGGCACATCCGAGATAATTGCGTCCGCGGGGATCGCCTTTGCCTCGGTCAGTTCCAACTCATCGAGGGCGGCATCTACTTTGCCTGCTACGCGGCGGTATTTCACCCATGCGGAAACGCCGTAGCGGTAACCATCGATTTTGTCGTCGAGACTCAGCTTACGGGCGTCGAGCAGGCCGACCTTGGTGATCAAGCCACCTACCGCGCGCGCCGTATAGGCGCCGCGGCTGAATCCCACGAGGAAGATGCGATCTCCCGGTTCGTAGTTGCGCGAAATGAAGGTATAGCCGCGCACGATGCGCTGGATGATGCCAGCGCCAAACACGCCGCCGAGCAAGCGCATCAGTGGGTTGCGCGAATCGCCCACGCCGTGGATATACTTTGCCACCTGCGCGGGTTTCGTACCGTCAGTAGCAGCACGAAGCTCCTGCTCGTCCTGCAGTCGCACGGTGTCCAGCGTCTGCGCGCCGTGCAGGCAACAGAACAGCTTGAGTACATTGGTCATGTCCGCAAGCCCGTCCTCGTTCTCGTCCTGATCCGGACCGTTCCATGTGCCATCCGCGAGAAAGGCTAAGACCTTGCTCATGCGGTTCTCCTCGTAGCAACACAGAAATTAGTCGACGAAAATCTATCGGAGGGCCAAGGCCGGCGTATTCCTTCAGCGTGCGCAATGCCATCATAGACGCAGATTGGATGGAATGGATTTTTAGCATGCACAATTGTCATCAGTTTGGTTCCCCGGCAATTTCCGGAATTCGTGGTGGCCCCAACATGGAGCGCATTTCTTGTCGCTAGACCGCGGCAGCGGACATGTATTAAGAATTCGGTGATTCAGATCCGCCTGGTGACTGGGATCATCACGTTCTTCCGTAGGGTAACCAGCATGCCAGGCCGATTACCACGTTACAGGACAAATGCGGTATATAATTCCGACATATGTCCACTCCAAAGGCGGGGCCATGGCCACTTCCGGTTCGGTAGAACGCGTGCTCGGCGGCAAGGCGACGCTCAAGACCTCGCCGCGAACCGCGCGCGACTGGCATGTGCTGCTGGAGGGCGGCCTCCCGCTGGGCGCGCTGGACGCCCTCAAACGGGCGACAGCCCTGTCCGATGCGCAACTGGCGTCGCTCATGGGTCTGAGCGGCAAGACACTGCAACGCGCACGCGCTACGCGCGATCGGCTGCATAGCGTGGCGAGCGACCGTCTGTTTCGCACCGCCCGCCTGGTTGCGCTTGCGGGCGAGGTGCTGGAAGACCAGGAACGCGGCATAGCCTGGCTCGGGCGCGCGCAGATCGGACTGGGCGGCATGGTGCCGTTCGCGTTCATGACCACTGAAGCAGGCGCCGAACAGGTCGAGCAACTGCTGCGCCGCATCGAACACGGCGTGTACGCTTGAGGCGTGCCTATCGCATAGTCAAACGTCGCCAAGCCAGATTTGCCTTCTCCGGCGAAGGCGCCCGGCTTGCCGGCGGACGCTGGAGCAGTCCCGGCATTCACGCGGTCTATCTTTCTTCCACCCTGTCGCTTGCCGCATTGGAGATATTCGTTCACCTGGGTGACGATGCGGCGAGATTGGACTTTGTTTATTTCGAGGTCGGGATACCAGCGAGCTTGCCGGTCACGACGCTCACCCGCAGACCCAAGGGATGGCGCGACGAGCCGCCGACGAACGCATCGATGTGCTTGGGCGATCGCTGGTTGCGCGCCGGAACTGCCGCGCTCCTGCAGGTTCCATCGGCGATCGTTCCATCGGAGAGCAACCTGATCCTGAATCCCCGCCACCCTGACAGCGCCAGGCTGCGAATCGCCGCCGCGCGCGTGTTTCAATTCGATCCGAGGATGTGGAAATAGGAAGCGAGGAAACAGACTTTGCGCGCAATGACTTTGCGCACAATGGTGCGCTCGCTCGGGTTGCCGTTTAAAATCGAATTCGAAGGTCCGCTCGAGCAGGCTCAGGCCGCGCGGGTTCGAAGTGCGGTTCGATGTGCGCCGCGAACACGACAGGATGCCACCCAGATGAAGACTATCCAGACCGTATTCCGGGCTCTCGCCCTGATTGCAACGCTTGCCCTGCCTGCCTTACCCGCACAGGCACAGGCGCAAGACTGGCCGCAACGCACGGTGAGGTTCATCATTCCCTTCGGCGCGGGCGCGGGCGCCGATATCGGCGCGCGGCTGTTCGCGGAGCGCCTGGCGGCGCGTTGGGGGAAGGCGGTGGTGGTCGAGAACCGTCCCGGCGGAGACGGCCTCGTGGCGATCGCAGCCTTTACGGGCGCGAACGACGACCACACACTGCTGTTCGCCGCCACCGGATCGTTCACCGTCCATCCCTACATGCACGAGAAGCTCCCCTACAACGCGGAGCGCGACCTGATTCCCATCGCGCGCGTCTCCAACACCATCATCGCAATCGCCGTGCCGGCAGCGATGAATATCGCCTCGCTCGCCCAGTTGGTCACGCGCGCCCGCGCGGAATCCGGAAAATTCAATGCGGGGTTGGTGCCCGGCATCACCGAATTTGTGTGGGACGGATTCGTCAAGGGTGCCGGCCTTTCCGTGGCGAAAGTCCCGTACAAGGACATCGTCCCGGCAACCACCGATCTGGGTGAAGGACGCCTGCAGGTGATGATGGCGTCCTACGCTATCCTGCAGCCGCAGGCGCAGGCCGGGCGCATCAAGGTAATTGCCGTGAACGGCCGCGAACGCGTGCCTTTTCTGCCCGATCTGCCGACGGTGTTCGAAGCAGGATTTCCCGCACTCGAACTGGAAGGCCTGGTCGGCCTGCTCGGACCCAAGGTCATGTCGCGCGAACTGCGTGAAAAGATCGGCGCCGACGTGGTCGCGGTCGCCGCCGACCCGACCATCGCCACGCGGCTGGCCAGAACGGCGCAGGTCCTCAATCCGGGCGGGCCCGCCGCGTTCACCGCCGCGATCAGGATGCAGACCGAGCAGGTGGCCGCCATTGCCCAGGCGCTCGGCATCAAGCCGAAGCAGCAGTGAACCGGCATCGCGGGAGTCTTGTCGTTTCGGCGACCACGACACTATACGGAAGGTAGCCTGATGGCAGGTATCAGCGTCTCGTTCGAGTTTTTCCCGCCCAGGACCGAGGAGATGGAGAAAAGTCTGTGGGAAGCGGTCGGGCGGCTGGCGCCGCTTTCGCCGAACTTCGTTTCCGTTACCTATGGCGCCGGCGGTTCGACACGCGAGCGCACGCATGCGACGGTCAAGCGAATACTGGGCGAAACGCGGCTCACACCCGCGGCGCACCTGACCTGCGTCGCCGCGACGCGAACCGAGATCGATGCCGTGATCCATTCGTACTGGGACGCGGGTGTGCGCCACATCGTGGCGCTGCGCGGTGATCCGAGCGGCGGCGTCGGCGAGAAATACACCGCGCATCCCGATGGTTACCGGAACGCCGCCGACCTCGTTGGCGGGATCAAGCGCATCGGCGAAATCGAAGTGTCGGTCTCGGCCTATCCGGAGAAGCATCCGGACAGCCCGACCGTCGCCGCCGATATCGACATGCTTAAGGCCAAGGTCGAAGCGGGCGCGAGCCGCGCCATCACCCAGTTCTTCTTCGACAACGATTGCTACTTTCGCTACCTCGACGCGGTGCGCGCCCGCGGCATCCAGGTGCCCGTGGTGCCTGGAATCCTGCCGGTTCAGAACTTCAGTCAGACCAGAAATTTCGCCGAACGCTGCGGCGCGTCGGTGCCGCGCCGGCTCGCCGAGCGGTTCGAGGGACTGGATGACGATGTCGCGACCCGCAAGCTCATCGCCGCCGCCGTCGCCGCCGAACAGGTGCTCGATCTGGTGAAGCACGGCGTCTCCGACTTTCATTTCTACACCATGAACCGTTCCGATCTCGTCTATGCAATCTGTCACCTTCTCGGCCTGCGTCCCGCGACGAAGGCGGCGGCGTGAAGCACTTTTCCGGTTGCGCGTGCGCCACGCTGCAGGGTGCCCCGTATGTGGCCTCGGGCACGGCGTCGGCCACGCTCCACCAGGCCGCCGCCGCGGCGGCTGCGCTCGCGGCTCCGCCCGCCCCGATGCGCAAGCGCGGACAAGGCGCGACCGCGCAGGCGCTGCGCGAGGCTGCCGCAGCGCGCATTCTGGTCCTGGACGGTGCGATGGGCACCATGATCCAGGAAATGAAGCTCGACGAGCAGGGCTACCGCGGCGCGCGCTTCGACGCCTGGAATCGCGAAGTGCGCGGAAACAACGATCTGCTGAATCTGAGCCGGCCGGAAGCCATCCGTGAAATTCATCTCGCCTACTACCGCGCCGGCGCCGACATCGTCTCTACCAACACCTTTTCCTCCACGGCGATCGCGCAGGCCGACTACGGCATGTCGGAAATCGCCTACGAACTCAACCGCGAGGGCGCGCGGCTGGCGAGGGAGGCAGCGGATTACGCCGCGCGCGAGGACGGCTGCCGCCGCTTCGTGGCCGGCGCGCTGGGGCCCACCAACCGCACCGCGTCGATCTCGCCGGACGTGTCCAATCCGGGCTACCGCGCGGTCAGCTTCGACGACCTGCGCAATGCCTACGGCGAGCAGATCAATGGCTTGCTCGACGGCGGCGCCGACCTGCTGCTGATCGAGACCATCTTCGACACGCTGAACGCCAAGGCCGCCGTCTACGCCATTATCGAGGTCTGCGAGGCAAGGGGGGTCGATGTGCCGGTGATGATTTCCGGCACCATCACCGATCGCTCCGGGCGCCTCCTGGCCGGTCAGACGCCGGAGGCGTTCTGGAACTCGATCCAGCACGCACACCCCATTTCGATCGGCCTTAACTGCGCGCTGGGCGCAGCAGGGATGCGCCCGCACATAGCCGAACTGTCGCGGGTCGCCGATACGCTAGTGTGCGCCTATCCCAACGCCGGCCTGCCGAACGAGTTCGGCCACTATGGCGAGAATCCCGACGACATGGCGGATCAGCTCGGCGAATTCGCGCAAGCCGGACTGGTCAACATCGTGGGCGGCTGCTGCGGCACCACGCCCGAGCACATTCGCGCCATTGCAAACGCCGTACGCGGCAAGCCGCCGCGCCGGATACCGGAAGTGCAGCCCTTGCTGCGCCTCTCCGGTCTCGAGCCGTTCACGCTCTTGCCGGAAATCCCGTTTGTCAACGTAGGCGAACGCACCAATGTCACGGGCTCCGCGAAATTCCGCAAGCTCGTCACCGCCGGTGACTATCCGGCGGCGCTCGCGGTCGCGCGCGATCAGGTCGAGAACGGCGCTGCGATCGTCGACGTCAACATGGACGAAGGCCTGCTCGATTCCGAGCAGGCGATGACGACATTTCTCAACCTCGCGGCAGCCGAGCCTGACATCGCCCGCGTGCCGGTGATGGTGGACTCCTCGAAGTTCTCCGTGATCGAGGCCGGGCTGAAATGCCTGCAGGGGAAGCCCGTGGTGAATTCGATCTCGCTCAAGGAGGGCGAGGCCGATTTTATACGGCATGCCGAGACGGTCCGCCGCTACGGCGCGGCCGTGGTGGTGATGGCGTTCGACGAAGCCGGCCAGGCCGATACGCTGGAGCGCAAGGTTTCGATCTGCAGGCGCGCCTACAGGATACTGACCGAGCAGGTCGGATTCCCGCCGCAGGACATCATCTTCGATCCCAACGTTTTCGCCGTCGCGACCGGCATCGAGGAGCACAACGGCTACAGCCTCGCCTTCATCGAGGCCGCGCGGCTGATCCGGGCCGAACTCCCGCATGTCCACGTTTCGGGCGGGGTGTCGAACGTTTCGTTCGCATTTCGCGGAAACGAACGGGTGCGCGAGGCAATGCATTCGGTATTTCTGTATTACGCGATCGCGGCCGGGATGGACATGGGCATCGTCAATGCGGGGCAGATGGCGGTCTATGACGACCTCGATCCCGAGCTGCGCGAAGCCTGCGCGGACGTGGTGCTCAACCGCCGGGCCGACGCGGCCGAGCGCCTGCTCGCCATCGCCAGCCGTTTCGCCGGCCAGGGCAAGGAGGCGAAGGCGGTCGATACCGAATGGCGATCCTGGCCGGTGGAAAAACGGCTGGCTCATGCGCTGGTGCATGGTTTGACCGACCACATCAGCGCGGATGTCGAAGAGGCGAGGCAAGGGGCGGACCGGGCGCTATCGGTGATCGAAGGCCCACTCATGGCGGGTATGAACCTGGTCGGAGATCTGTTCGGCTCGGGCAAGATGTTCCTGCCGCAAGTGGTGAAATCGGCGCGCGTGATGAAGCAGGCGGTCGCGCACCTGATGCCCTACATGGAGGAGGAGAAGCGCGCGCGTGGCGGCGCCGGTCAGCGGAGCCACGCCGGCAAGATCGTGCTTGCCACCGTCAAAGGCGATGTGCACGACATCGGCAAGAATATCGTGGGCGTGGTGCTCCAGTGCAACAACTACGAGGTGATCGATCTTGGCGTCATGGTGCCGGTGACCCGGATACTCGAGGCCGCCCGGGCCGAGAATGCCGACATCGTGGGCCTCTCCGGGCTCATAACGCCGTCCCTGGACGAAATGTGCTATGTCGCCGCCGAGATGGAGCGGCAGAATTTCGAACTTCCGCTGCTGATTGGCGGGGCAACCACGAGCCGTGTCCACACGGCGGTGAAGATCCATCCCAACTACGCGCGGGGGCAGGTCGTCTATGTCACCGACGCGAGTCGTGCAGTCGGTGTTGCGGCGGCATTGATGGGGAGCGACAGCCGCCGGAAATACATCGACGACACGCGCGCCGAATACACGCGCATCGCGGCCGCGCATGCGCTTGCCCAGGAAGACAAGAAGCGGATTTCTCTCGCCGACACCCGCGTCAATGCCCTCAGGCTCGACTGGACGAAGATAGCGGGCAAGCCCACCTTCCTGGGTACGCGCGTGCTCGAAGACTATCCGGTCGAAGAGCTTGTCGAATACATCGACTGGTCGCCATTCTTCGCCACCTGGGAACTGGCGGGCAGATTCCCGGCGATACTGGACGACAACATCGTCGGCGCAGCCGCCCGCGATCTCTATGATGACGCCCAGAAGATGCTGCGCCGGATCGTAGCGGAACGCTGGTTTCGCGCCGCCGGAGTGGTCGGTTTCTGGCCGGCGAATTCCCTGGGCGACGACATCGCGGTGTTCGCGGACGAAGCGCGCCAGGAGCGGCTCGCCACCCTGCACACGCTGCGCCAGCAGCTCGCGCGGCGGGATGGCCGCGCCAACGTGGCACTCGCCGATTTCGTGGCACCGGCAGGCCATGAGGATTACATCGGCGCCTTCATCGTGACCGCGGGACTGGGTGAGGACGATGTGGCGGAACGGTTCAAGAGGGCCAACGACGACTACGCATCGATCATGGTCAAGGCTCTGGCGGACCGCTTGGCGGAAGCGTTCGCCGAGCGCCTGCACCAGCGCGTGCGAAAGGAATTCTGGGGCTATGCCGCCGGAGAGGCGCTCGGAAGCACCGATCTGATCGCCGAGAAATACCAGGGGATACGGCCCGCGCCCGGCTATCCCGCCCAGCCCGACCACACCGAGAAAGCCGAGCTGTTCAAGCTGCTCGGTGGTGACCGGATCGGCGTTATGCTGACCGAGAGCTTCGCGATGTGGCCGGGCGCGTCGGTGAGCGGACTTTATTTCAGTCATCCGCAGTGCCATTATTTCGGCGTGGGCAAGATAGAGCGCGACCAGGTCAAGGATTATGCCCGGCGCAAGCAGTGGTCGATCGCGGAAGCCGAGCGCTGGCTCGCGCCTGTTCTCAATTACAACCCCGCTTCGGCTTCGCGCGTCGAAGCTTGAGGAAACACTGAACGAGTGTCCATTGCCATATTCGGCAAACGCCTATAATCTGCCGGCAAATGCCAGGGGGTACGATGGCAGCCACTGCGCAGCCGAGCGCACTACAAGAACCCGATATCGCCGATTTCTAGCGTCAGGTTTCCGGACGCCTGGGGCTGAAAAAACCGGTCACCTCGGAATTCGACTTCTTTCAGGCGATCCGGCAAGGCATAGGCTTGAAGGCGATCGACTCCCTCAAGAAAGAGGGCCTGGTCGCCAGCGAAATCACGCTCATCATCGACCCGCGTACCCTGTCGCACCGTCGCAGCAAACGCCAGCATCTGTCGCCGGAAGAATCCGAGCGAGCGGCCCGGATGAGCCGAATGCTGACACATGCCACGCGAGTCTTTGGGTCCCGGGAGAAGGCACTCGGCTGGCTTAGAAAACCGCAAACCCGTCTTGGCGCACTGGCCCCGATGTCCCTGCTTTCAGGGGAGTCGGGCGGACGCATCGTGGAGGAAGCGCTTATACAGATCGACGAAGGCTACTTCGCCTGATGTCGCAAATCTGGCGGATCAGCAACTATGCTGATCTGGATGGACTGGGCGGATTGAAGGCCGGCCAGCGCTGGCATAGCCGGGGACGACGAATCATCTATTGCGCGCCAACACCGGCCGCTGCGATTCTGGAAACACTGGTCAATTTCGAAATCGACAGCATCGATGAATTGCCATTGACCTACCAGTTGCTCGCGATCGATCTACCTGACGACATTTCCAGGCAGCGGATAGAACTGACGGATTTGCCGAAGGATTGGTTGGCGACAAAACGACTCGCAAGTACCCGACAAATCGGCGACGTCTGGCGCGCCGAGGCGGAATATCCGGCGCTGGAGGTACCCAGCGCGGTGGCCCCGATGACCTGGAACACACTGCTTAACCCCGCACTTCTTCCAGACACCGGCGTTCGAATCACAGGTATTTCCCGGTACCCCTTCGATCCGCGCCTGTTCAGAAACATTGCGCCGTAGCGGCGTCATGGCCCTCGCGCGCGTTAAACCTCGGCGTCCTCCGCATGGACCTCGGCCGGCAAGGCATCATCCGTGCTCCCGGTCTCTACCTGCTCATCAAAGCACGGCTGCAGGAAAACCAGCAGTTCGGTATCGCCCTCCGTCGCGATCGTTGCTTCCTCACCGCCACTCAGGTGCAGCGTGTCGTAGCGTTCGTACTGCACGCCATGTGCCGCGACTTCCAGCCGGCCGCCGCCGTGTTGCACGAACACCGAGCGGGATCCGTCAAGGCGATGTCGCGTGCCGGCCGCAAGTTTGATCTGTTCCAGTCCGACAGTGCGATCACCGAAGTGGGACAGGACCCTGTGCGCCACGCCCGGTTCGCCCGTCACTGCTGACCAGGTAAATCCGGCTGGCTGAATGAAGATGGGCCGCTCGAAGCGACGCCTGGGGTAGCGCATCTTTCTGCCGAGTCCATGCTCCCAGTGTCGGAGACGCGCGTTGAACACCGGAAACGCACGGTCTACAATGCGATTAACAGTTCGATGAATGGTGCCAGTGAAATGAATACAATCTCGGCAAATGACCTGAAAACCAGGGGTGTCGGTGCAATCGAACAGGCGCTCGCGGACCAGCAGGAAGTCTCGGTGACGGTCCGCGGCAGAATGAAATACGTCGTGATGAGTCGCGAGCAGTATGCGCACTTGCGCGAGTGCGAACTGGAAGCAGCGCTGGCTGAATCGAGGGCGGATCTGGACGCAGGCCGCTTCGTCAAGGAATCGGTCAAACAGCACATGAAGCGCCTCGCAAAACTGGCTGCGTGAATGGCGTGGCAGCTTGTCTTCACCGCGCAGTACAACCGGCGTGCCGCACGTTTCCTTCGACTTCATCCGGACGCGCGGAGTCAGTACGCCAAGACACTCAGCCTGCTCGAGGCCAATCCCCATCATCCGTCCTTGCGGCTGCATGCCTTGAAGGGAAAGTTATCGGGATTGCATAGTGTGTCGATCAATCTCGGCTACAGAATCACTCTGGAAATGCTGCTCACCGAGTCCGAGATCGTGCCCATCAATGTCGGCGACCACGACGAAATTTACTGATACGCGGCGCGCAATTGTGCGGCACCCGTGACGCAACGACGTTCAGTGCCCCTCCCCCGTCTTTCCGGACAGCCATCCCAGATTGCAGCACATGAACTTTGCCGCGTGCTGCGGCGGCGGCGTCTGGCGGCTGCGGCCCATCACCATTGGCACCCCGTCGACCAGCACGTGCGAAATGCCGGGCAGGTCGCCGTGCGCGATCGTGTCGGACAAAGTGCTGCCCTGCGATCCCTGCACCGGCGCGCACACCACGATGTCCGCCGGCCGCCCGGGCGCGAGCACGCCGCAATCCAGTCCATGGGCGCGCGCGGTGTTGCCGGTGGCGACGGCGATCGCATCGGCGGTCGTCAAGCCGCAGATCGAGGTCATGAACAGGATGTTGCGCAGCATGCCGCGCGGGATGATGCCGGTGCCGCCCGGCGTGTCGGTGCCGACACACAGGCGCGCCAGGGCGCCGTTGGCCGCCAGCCGCTTCACCGCGCGCGCCGTCGAGCCGTAGTTGCCCGATGAGCAGATTTCCAGGGCGAACGCGGTGTGATCGATCACCTTGTCCAGATCGTCGTCGCCCATCGGGATCGGTCCGCCCGACACGTGCGCCGCGATATCCGGTTGCAGCCAGGAGAGGATCTCGTAACCGCACATCACCGAAGCGCCGGAACGGGACACGCCGCCGGTGTGCACCTTCACCCGTATGCCGCGCTCGCGGCACCAGCGCACGTAGCGCATCGCCTCGTCGCGATGCGTGTCCAGCGGATAGAAAATGAACTTGGCGAATTTCGATCCCGCCTGCGCCAGCCGGTCGAAGTGCGCCTCGGTCATGCCCGGGACCAGCAGCACCGTGCCGGCGATCAGCTTGACGCCGCTCCAGCGCACCCGCCCGGTGGTGTGCGCCATCACGACCGCGAGCGAGGTGACCAGTTCCGGCGTGAGGTGTTCGTAGTCCAGGCCGGGCACGTGCAGCTCGCCCGCGGACACCATGGTGGTGGTGCCGCCGTGCAGGTAGTTGCCGATCCAGCCGATGGTGTCCTGCGTCGGCGTCCATTCGCCGAACACCGGATGCACGTGGCCGTCGATCAGGCCGGGCATCACCGCGCCGCCGCGCGCGTCGATCACGACTTCGCAGGGCGCCGCGGTCTTTATCGAGTTCTCCAGGGACAGCGTCGTAATGCGGCCGTCTTCGGCGAGCAGTGAGCGTGCCGCCGAGAGCGGCTTGACAAGATCGCCGGTGAACAGCTCGCCGATATTTTCTATCAGGACGTTGGCCATGGACGGACCTCGCTCCGGAAATCAGCCGGGCAGCGTGGCGAACGCCGAGATATGGCGCAGGCTGCTCTGCACTTCCACGAGCGCGGGCCCGGCTACGGCCAGCGCCTGCGCCAGCACGTCGCGCACGTCTTCCGGCCGCGCTATGCGAAACGCCGGCACGCCGAAGGCTTCGGCCCAGCGCACGAAATCCGGGTTGCGCAGCCCGGTTGCCTTTACCCTTCCCGGGAAGTGTTTCTCCTGGTGCTGGCGTATGGTGCCGTAGCTCTGGTTGTTGGAAACGATGACCAGCGGTTTCGCACCGTACTGCACGGCGGTGGCGAGTTCGTTCCCCGTCATCAGCAGGCCGCCGTCGCCGATGATGCACACCACCTGCCGCTCCGGATGGCGCAGCGACGCGGCCACGGCGCCGGGCATGCCGAATCCCATTGCGCCGGCCGACGCGGCCAGCAAGGTCTCGCGGCCGCCGAATGAAAAGTAGCGATGCACCCAGCCGGTATGATTGCCCGCGTCCTGGACGATGATGGCGTCTTTCGGCAGCAGCCCGTTCAGTGCGTGGGTGACCGCGCCGAACACCACGCCATCGGCCGCTGCGTCGCCGTTCCAGTGCGCGAGGTTCGCCACGTAGTCGTGCAGCCG
This sequence comes from Betaproteobacteria bacterium, assembly GCA_009693435.1. The sequence continues at coordinate 12,441 of SHXF01000044.1, forward strand.
CGCGATCCAGTCGCGGCGCGTGGCGGTGAATTCGGGCGAAGGCGAGTGAGCCGGCGCGCGCGCGAGCAACGCCTCCAGAAACCGGCCGCAATCGCTCTGCACGGCCACTTGCGGTCGGTACAAATGTGCCAGGGCTTCGGCTGCGGGATAAACATGGACCAGCGGCTGGGCGGGTTGCGGCGCGGCCGGAAAGCGATACCCCTGGGTGGTGACGTCGCCCAGCCGCGTGCCGACTGCGATCACCAGATCGGCGGGCGCGACCAAGGCCAGATGGGCCGCCGGAATGTTGTAGCCAAGGTGCCCGGCATAGTGCGAGTGCGCATTGGGAAAGCGGTGCTGGTTCTTCTGGCCGGCGGCGACCGGAATGGCGAAGGCTTCGGCGACACGCGCCGCGATCAGGCTGAAATGCTCGTTCTTTCCCGCGGGAAACGCGCCGCCGAGGATCATCAGCGGCCGCTCGGCACGCTCCAAGAGCGCAAGGGTGCGCGATATCGCATCTGCCGTGGGGGCACGGCGCCGCGGCGTGGCGTGCGGCATGGCAGGGCCTGCGGCCGCATCGAATTGCATGTCTTCGGGCAGCGATACCAGCACCGGACCGGGCACGCCGCGCTGCGCGCGCGCGAAGGCTTTGGCGCATACGCCGGCGAGATCGCGTCCGTCGGTAACCTCCCACACGCCTTTGCACATTCCACCCAGCGTTTTCTTGTAATCGACCTCCTGGAAGGAGCCGCGGCCGATGTCCTTGCGCTCCACCTGACCGACGAACACCAGCAGCGGCACCGCGTCCTGCTCGGCGACGTGGATCGCGATCGAAACATTGGTCGCGCCCGGTCCGCGGCTGACGAACGCAACACCGGGGCGGCCGGTGAGCTTGGCATCGGTCAGTGCCATCATGCCCGCGCCGCCCTCGTGGCGGCAGGCGATGCAGTCTATGGCCGGCGTGTCGTACAAGGCGTCGAGCACGGCGAGGAAACTCTCGCCGGGCACGCAGAACACACGATCCACGCCGTGCGCAATCAGCGTGGCGACCAGTGCCTGCGCGGCGTTGCGTTGTGCTGCCGCCATTTCCATGGATGGCGTGGCGGACATCAGCTGGCGCTCCCTGACGACTGCGCCTGGCCGGTATCGAACTTGCGGCCGGGCACCGCGGAAATGATGAATGTCGCGGTGGCAGTCGCAATCAGCACATCCTCCGGCGTGCGGATCTCGGCTTCGAGAAAGGCCGCGGTGCGGCCCTTGTGCACCACGCGCGCCGAGCCGAACAACGGGCCGAGCTTCGCCGGACGTAGCAGGCTCGTTTTCAGTTCCAGGGTCGAAGCGAAATGATCGGCGTCCAGCACCAGTTGCGCGCAGGGCGCCATGGTCTCATCGAGCATCGCGGACAGCATGCCGCCGTGTATCGTGCCGAACGGGTTGACGAATTCCGGCCGTGGATCGAACTGCACCTTGAGCGTGCCCTTGTCGGGGTCGGCGTGCACGCATTTCCAGCGCAGGTGCTGGGTGATGGGTGCGCCGGGCGAGCGCCCTTCTATCAATGCCCATAATGCTTCGTTGCGGCCTGCCATCTGCTCTCCCTGGATCGGCTCTGCGCGCGGCGTCGTCGCGCGCTTGCAGCGAGCGTCCCGATGCCCGCGCATTGACCGTTAATTTGTATCGTATCATTTGCGCGCGCGGCCACTCCAGGCGGCACCGGCACACCACGGATCGCGCTTAGTGGAAATACTTGGCGAAAGCACATTCTTCCCATGGATGACACGCAGCGGATGGCAGGCAGAATTGCCCTGATCACCGGCGGTGCGGGTGGCATCGGCGCATCGGCCGGGGAATTGTTCTGTGCCCATGGCGCGAAAGTCCTGCTGGTGGACCGCGACGCCGACGCGCTCGCGCGCACTGCGGCGGCAATCCGCGTCAAGGTGCCCGGCGCAAGCATCGAGGCGCATGTCGCGGATGTGGTCGATCCGGGAGAGGCGCAGGCTGCGGTGCGCCAGGCTGTGGCGCACTTCGGCGCGTTGAATGTGCTGGTGAGCAACGCGGCCGTGCGCTATCTCAAACCGGTGATCGATTCCGATCCGGCCGAGTGGCAGAAAGTGATGTCCGTCAATCTCATGGGCGCGCTGAATTTTGCCAAGGCGGCGCTCCCGGAATTGCGCAAACAGCGCGGCGCGAGCGTGGTGATCGTGTCCTCCACCTTTGCCGAGACCGGCCGCAAGAACTTCGGCGCATACGATGCTTCGAAGGCTGCACTGTTGTCCTTGACCCGCACCCTCGCCGCGGAAGAAGCCGCGCACGGCATCCGCGTCAACGCGGTGTGCCCCGGGGGCACGCTCACACCATTTACCATAGGGCGCAACCACGCCGCGCGCGGCGTGAGCCTTGAGCAGATGCGCAGCGAAGGCAAGCCGGATAGTCTGATGAACCGCTGGGCCGAGGCGGAGGAGGTTGCGTACCCGATCCTGTTCCTGGCCTCCGACGAAGCGTCGTTCATCACCGGGCAGTCGCTCATGGTGGATGGTGGTATCCCGTTGCCGGGATCGTAAAATGGCCGTTGCCGGGATCGTAAAATGGCCGTTACCGGGATCGTAAGCATGCCGCGCGTGGGTTGCGTAATGACCGGGTAGCGTGCGCCGAGCGCACGAAACGGCATGATCGTGTGCATGGCGCACGCTACATTTCACAAGTAGCGTGCGCCATGCGCACGACTCCACTGCTTCGTGCAATCAGACAGGGCAGGCCAGCGCGCCTTCGGGCACGGGCACGCGCGCGCCCGCGCTGAGTTGTGCCAGGTGCGCCTGCGCAATCAGGCGCCGCACCTTGACCACGTCCTCGTCGGGCGAAAGCAGGAACTCGTTCTCCCGCGCCTGCATCAGTCCGCCCTGCGCTTCCGCGGCCCAGGCATCTTCTTCGCCGACCTTGTCCAGGCGCGGCTGGGCGAATTTCTCGAATGTCTCGCGCACCCGATCGCGTTCGGCTGCGGTGCGGGCGCGGAAGGTGAGAAAGCGCACCACCATGGTGTGGTCTTCATCGATGGCGAACTGCCACAGCCGCGAGGCATACGGCGGCACGTTGGGGGCGGGCATGATGGGATTGGTGGACAGACAGGGCAGGACGAATCGTTCGCCGGGCACGTCGTCGGTGAAATGCCCGTGGCTTATCGGCGCGCCCTGCAGGTCCACCGAAATGCCGCGGATGCCATGGGAACTGCGCACGATACGGATACGCCTGTCCTTGAGCGGCACGCCGCCCTGGCGCGCGACATCCGCCTCGGACTGCGATTTGGTGTGCAGCGTGACCGCGTGGAACGCGTCGCTGCCGTCTATCGCCACCAGCCAGTTGGTTTTCCATACCATGGTGGGCCGGCGAAAGAGCATGAATTCATCGGGCTTGAACAACTCCTCGGGAAGTTCATCGGCCAGTGGCGGCGGCGGGAATGCACCGGCATCGCCGATGTAGGCCCAGACATAGCCGCCCAGTTCTTCGGCAGGATGCGCCTGCACGCCGACCATGTCGTGCACCTGGCTTCGCTCCGTTTCCCAGGGAATCAGCGTGCAGCTGCCTTTGCCGTCGAAGCGCAACCCGTGCAGAATGCATTGCAGTTCGCCGTCCATGACCCTGCCCACCGAAAGCCGGATGGCGCGGTGCGGGCAGCGGTCCTTCACCACGCACGGTTTTCCGGATGCATCGCGCCACGCGGCAAAGGATTCGTTCAGCACCTTGAATGCGACCGGCCTGTCCGCGGGCAGTTCCTCGGATTGCAGCACCGGGTACCAGTAGTTGCGCAAACCCGCAGGCAGTCCGACGGGGACGTTGGGGAGGATTTCGGGTATCGCTGCCGGCGCGTTCATGGCGTACTCCTTGGTGACTTGCTCAGTCCGCCTTGATGCCGAACTCGCGCACGATGCGCCCGTAGCGGGCGTGATCCTCGCGCATCTCGGCGCCGAACGCCTCGGGCGTGCCGCCGCGCACGTCGATGCCGGCCGAGTTCATGCGCTCGCGCACATCGGCCATGGCCAGCAGCGCGTTGATTTCCTGGTTCATGCGCGCGATCACCGATTGGGGTGTGCCGCTGGGCGCGAGCACGCCGTACCAGGCGTCGGTTTCGACGCCCTTGTAGCCCAGTTCGGCCAGAGTCGGCACGTTGGGCAGCAACGCGGTGCGACGCCGTTCCGTAACCGCCAGCACCTGCAGCTTGCCCGAGCGGAGGTGCTGCGCAATGCCTCCGCCCATGGCGACGAACAGCACCTGCACCTGGCCGCCCAGTGTGTCCGCCACCGAGGGCGCGACGCCTTTGTAGGGGATGTGCTGCAGGTCCACGCCCGCGGCCTTGCGGAACAACTCGCCGGCGATGTGCATGGGCGAGCCGTTGCCGGCGCTGGCATAGGGCAGGCCGGGACGCTGTTTGGCGATGGCCACCAGTTCGGCCACGGTTTTCGCACCCAGCGACGGATTCACCACCAGCATCATCGGCGTGGCCGCGGGCAGGATCACCGGGACGAGGTCGCGCATCACGTCGACGCCGCCACCGGCGCCCGCAGGCAGCACGTGGGGCGCAATGGCGATGGTGTTCGGCGCGATCAGGAACATGTGACCATCGGGCGCGGACTTCGCCACCACGTTCGCGCCGGCAAGACCGCCCACGCCGGGACGATTGTCCACCAGCATGGTCTGGCCCAGGCGCGGCGGCAGTTTTTCGGTGAGGATGCGGGCGAACAGGTCGGGTCCGCCACCGGGCGGAAAGGGCACCACCAGGGTGATCGTTCTGGCGGGCCAGGATTGGGCGAGTGCTGATTCGACCAGGACGGCGCTCGCCGCAGTGGCCAGCACAGCGGCCAGCACATTGGCCAGCACAGTGGCCAGCACAGTGGCCCGCACAGCGGCGAGCACGGTGGCGACCACGGCGCGCGCGCGGCGCGACAGCAGAACAGCACCATGCTGCCGCGAGCTGTTGCGTTCGATTGCTGCGATTCGGTTCATCAGGCGATCCCAGGTTTCAAGTGCGCGTTTCCGGTGCGATGCGGTGCAACGCTCCCCAGCGGAATTTTAACCCACACGCCGGCACGTCCCCGCTACGCCGGAAACGTTCGCCGTGCGTGTGACCAGCAAGGCGGCCTGAAGGCCGCGCGAATGTCGGCTGCGCTATGGGATTCAAATAGGTGCAGGAATCCGCGGCTGGTCTCTGCAATTGCTGTCACGCCCATTGTCACCTGTTTGCACGACGCGGACCCATTACTCCCGGGCCTCAGGAAATGAGTCGCAACAAGCTGTGTAAGCTTTCGCGACCGCTAGTAAAATTGCGGGGCAATGTCAGTCCCTGTGCGATTGCATCGAAATGAAAGATTAAAGACATGACGCGTAAAGAACCAAGTTACGCCGAGCGCCTGCAGACCGCGGCCAAGGCGAAGCAAGCACTGCTGGAAAAGGTGCGCGCAACGGCGCTGGCTAACGAAGGGCAGTCCGCCGAGCGGCATGCCGCACGGGTGGAAATGGAAAAGGCACGCGAGATTCGCCTGGCCGAACGTAAACAGGCGAACCGGGTCGCCGCCGAAAAAAGGGAAGTGGAACGCGCGGCCGAGAAGCTCAGGCAGGCACAAGCTGCCGCTGAAGAAAAGGCGCGCAAGGAGGCCGAGCACGCTGCCCGGATCGAAGCCGAAGCAGCGCTGAAAAAGGAACAGAAGGCTGCGCGCGACTCCAAATACGCCGCGCGCAAAGCGCGCCAGAACTAGGGACTTTAGGACTGCGCAGCGTCTACGCGGCCCGCTGCAGCGAAGCGGTGTATCGGTCTACAAGTCGGGGTACATAAAGATCTTCGTCGATCAGCGGCCAATGGATTCCCAGGCCAAACGGCGCGAGCACCATCTCGCTGCGTTCGCGTTCGGACGCATTCGCAAGACGTTCGGTCATCGGCAGGGGAATGTCCAGCACGGCGCCGCTCACAAGCTCCATGACGAGGCGCACACGCTCTGCGTCATAGCGCACCGCTTTCGCACGTGGGCGTTCGAGCTCCTTCTCACCGGCGGCAGCGGCTTTTGCCAGCACTTCCTGCGTCAGCTTGATCTTATTCTGCTCACTCATGGTGTCTTCTCCACGCCGCCAGCAACTCCTCGCGGCGGCGTTGCGCAATTGCCGCCGCCCTCCGCACGTCACTCGCCTTCGCGCCAACCGATGACAGGACTTCAAGCGGCTCGAGTCCGATTCTTATCATGCAATCAGCGCCGATCGCGTGGGCATGCGCGGGTAGATGGTCATCAGGATAGATCATAAAACGGAATCCGCCTTCGATGAAGATGGTTGGCATCGAGTTAGCTTTGACGGCTGCGCGCCTGGAATTCCGGGTTCACGATGATCCTGCCGTCCGATTCCGATAGTCCTGCCGACAAACGATGGAAGACGCTGTGTTGCAAGCTTTCCAATTTACCACTAACCCGCCACAGGTCGAGAGCCATCATCAGCCTTGGCTCTACCAACAATTGGGATGAATTAATGGAAAAGAAGCTGAAACGGCGGGTTAATGCGGGCACTGAACGATCTTTAATGATATAAATCATTGAATCAATCCGGTTGGCGCCCACGCTTTCGCCGCCTCAACCCCGCTGCTGCAAATCAACCGCCATCCCCAACAATGAGGTGTCCTCGCGCATGCGGAACTTGGCGACGCGGTGCGTGGGCGTGTGCGGCAGGGATTCGACGAACACCACGTAGCGCGGTGACTTGATCGCCGCGAGGCGCGACTGGCACCACGCGGCAATGTCTTCTGCGGACACGTCCAGTCCCGGACGCTTCACCAGCGCGACCAGGATGTCTTCCTCGCCCAGTTCCGCGGGCACGCCGATGGCCGCCGCCTCCAGCACCGCCGGGTGCTCGCCGATGATGCGATCGAGTTCCGCACCGGAGATGTTCTCGCCGCGTTTGCGGATGATGTCTTTCTTGCGCGCGACGAACCAGTGGTAGCCCTGCGCATCGCGCCTGGCGAGATCGCCGGTGAGGAACCAGCCGTCGCGGAAGGCTTCCGCCGTCTGCGCCGGATCGCGGTAGTAGCCTTTCATCACCATCGGCGAGCGGCACAGCATTTCGCCGATTGCCTCCGCGGGCGTGTCGATGCCCGCTTCGTCGACCACGCGCATTTCGGCCAGCTTTACCGCCGGGTCGGGATGGCGCGACGGGACGCCCATGCTGCCGGCTTTGCGTGCGCCGTCCCAGGGATTGCTGAGCGCGCCCGGAATTTCGCTCATGCCGTAGCCCTCGATCAGGTGGGGCACGCCGAATTCATCGCGGAACAGGTCTATGGTTTCCTTCGTCAACGGCGCGCCGTACAGTTTTTTGAGCGTATGCCCGGGGACAAATTCGCTACGCGGCCGTTTCATCAGGATGGTGGTAATGGCGGCTATGGTATTCACTTCGGTGGCGCGCGTGTCCATCACGGTCCGCCAGAATCCCGATGCGGAGAAGCGCGGCGTGAGGATGAGCGTCGCGCCCGCCGCCACCGCGCCGGCGAGCGAATAGAAAATCGCGTTGAGGTGAAACATCGGCAGCACCACCAGCAGCCGGTCCCGGGGTTGCAGGTGCATGCGCGCGACGAACCCTTCGCCGGCCAGCACGGCATTGTGCTGGCTGTGCATCACGCCCTTGGGGAATCCGGTGGTGCCGGAGGTGTAGATGAGCAGGCAGATATCGTCCGGTGAACCCGTGTCCTCGAGGGCAACGCCCTTGTGTTCAGCGATCCCTTGTTCAGCGATCCCTTGCGCAGCGAGCCGTTGCGCCATGGTCTCGTCCTGCAGCACCGGCACCGCCGCGTCCCCGGCTTCGTTCAGCAGGAGCCAGGGCGCAGAAATGAATTCATCGCAGGCCGCGCGCACCAGTGCCAGTGCATCGGGGGAGCATACGACGCCCGACACCCCGGCATGCTGCAGCACGTAACGCGCTTCCTCGGTCGCGAAGTCAGGGTTGACCGGCACCATGATGGCCCCCAGCCGCGCGAGGGCGAACAGCACCGCGGCAGTGGACGGATGGTTGTGCGACACCACCGCGATGCGATCGCCATGGCGCACGCCGCGCGCATCCAGCACGGCTGCGGTCGCGTCCACCCGGACCAGGAATTCGCCGTAGGTGGTGCGTTCATCGCCGAATACGAGGAACTCGCGCTGCGGCGCCATGCGCGCGCGGCTGGCGATGAGGGAGCCGAGTGTGCCGCGATGCGGCGGATAGCTGTTGATGACTTCCAGAGGCGACAGCGGTGTCGGTGCCCGAGCGCTTACCGCTTCATCGGTCATCTCGAAGAACCGCTGCTGGCTCAACTACTGAACTTTCCCAAAGAAGCGAAAAAGCGATTTTGTTCGTCCTGAGCATGCCGAAGAACACCCAATCCCCCGTTCGTCCTGAGCTTGTCGAAGGACTCCAAGCACAGTCCTAACAGATGCGGTTGCCCTTCGACAGGCTCAGAGCGAACGGTAACTGGCATGATCATCGCCTGGGACCACCGCATCTCCATCACGGCCGCTCCAGTATGGTCACCGCCGCGACCGCTTCCTCGCCGTCGTAAAACCCGCCGCCATTCTCCGCCGCTGCGATGCGCGCGCCTGCAACCTGGCGCGCGCCGGCTTCGCCGCGCAACTGCAGCACCAGTTCGTGAATCTGGATGGCGCCGGTGGCGCCTATCGGGTGGCCTTTCGAAAGCAGGCCGCCCGAGGTGTTCACGGGCACGCGCCCGCCGAGAGCCGATTCGCCCGACTGTGCCATGCGGCCGCCCGCGCCGGGCTCGCACAGCCCCAGCATCTCGACCTGCTTGATCTCGCTGAAGGCGGTGGCGTCGTGCACTTCGGCAACCGAGATGTCCTTCGGCCCGATCCCCGCCTGGTCAAAGGCGCGCCGCACCGCGAGCGCGCTCACGTGTTGCGCATCGTCCTGCGGATCGCGCTTCACGCCGGTGGTGATCTGTGTGGCGCGGATGCGCACCGCGCGTTTGCGGTCGAAGGCTTTCAGCGCGGATTCGGAGCACAAGACAATCGCGCCCGAGCCGTCGCTGATCGGCGCGCACATCGACCGGGTCAACGGCCATGACACCAGTTTGTCGGCCAGCACGTCGCCCACCGTCATCGGCGTGCGGTACTGCGCCAGGGGGTTAAGCGATGAATGCGTGTGGTTCTTCGCCGCGACCGCGGCAATCTGCTCCTGGGTAGTGCCGTACTGTTTCATATGCGCGCGAGCTGACGCGGCATAGGTGTCCATGAATATGCTGTGCGCGCCGGTATCTTTTTCCACCCCGGGCGGGAGCGCGAGGCCATCGCCCTGCGCGATCAGCGCGCGGATCTGCGCGTCGGCGAGTTGCTGGTCCATCGAGCCCTTGAACGCCTGGAACATCAGCTCGCGCTGCTCGGGATAATTCATTTTCTCCGTGCCGACCACCAGCGCCACTTCGCATAGCTGCGCCTGGATGTAGGCCCAGGCAAGATTGAGCGCGGCGGTGGAACTGGCGCAGGCATTGTCGGTGTTGAATACCGGGATGCCCTCCAGCCCCAGTGGCCGCAGCGCCACCTGGCCGCGTATGCCGTGCTGCCCCTCGAATATGCCCTGGCGGGTGTTGGAGAACCATGCGGCCTGAATCGCCGTGACGCCGCAACCGGCATCGGCCAGCGCAGCGTTGACCGCCATCGCAGTCAACTGCTTCACGCTCTTGTCGAGGTGCTTGCCCAGCGGCGTGCAACCGACGCCTACGATGAATACGTCCGGCATAGTCTTCGTTCCCCGGCTTTTCTAGTCCGCGAAGAACGGCGTTTCGTCCGGTCCGCGCAGGATGATGTCGAAGTCGAGCTGGCGGTCTTTCGCCCAGCCGGCCGCATGCCGCGCGATCAGGCGTTCGCGCCGCGCCCGGTTGCGCACGGCATTGAGCACCACGTCGTGCGCATTGTCCGGCTCGTCGGGAAAGAACAGTGTCGTCACCAGGCGATTCATTAACCCGGACGAGGAAATCATCAGGTTGATGTGCGGCGCGCGGCGCGTGCCGGTAAGCGGGTCCTGATAGCCGTCGGGCTTCACGGTGACGAAGCGGAAGCGTCCTTCGCGATCGGTCTTGCAGCGTCCCCAGCCCATGAAGTCGGCATCGGCGCCGGCGTGCCCGGGGTCCGCGGGATGGGCAAAGGTGCCGGCAGCATCGGCCTGCCAGATCTCCACGAGCGTGTTGATGCGCGGCACCCGATTCTTCTCGAACACGCGCCCTTCGATGAGGATGCGCTCGCCGCGCGCCCGATTGTCCGGGTCGGTGGTGAAGGTGAGATCGTGGTCATGCTCGCCGATCAGGACGAACGGGTAGAAGGGTCCCAGCGTATGCATGGGCGTGTGCGGCAGGCGTGCCCGGCGTTGCGTTGCGGGCTTGCGTGCTTTACCTGCTGTGCGGGAGGCGGCCATGATTCAGCCAACGAACGGTGTTTGCCGCTCGCCCCGAATGACCATGTCCCACACGTATCCGGTGGCGTTGGCGACCGGGACCTCGCGTATCGGAATCGAACGCGCGATGAGCCGCTCGCGGCCCTTGCGGTCGTGGATCGCATTCAGCAGCAGATCCGATTCGTTGAGCGGTTCGCCGGGAAAATACATCTGCGTCACCAGCCGGCTCATGAAGCTCGTCCCATACACCGAGAAATGCACATGCGGCGGGCGCCACCACTCGCCGCCGATGTACACCGGGTACGGCGCCGGCTTGATGGTGGTGAGCGCATAGCGCCCGGCATCGTCGGTTTCGATGCGCACGAAGCCGGGGAAGTTTGCGTCGTAGGGCGCGTCGTGCCCGTCGGCTTCGTGGTGGTATTTGCCGGCGGCGTTGCAGTGCCAGACTTCGAGCACGGTGCGCTTCAGCGGCCGGCCGGATTCGTCCAGCACGCGGCCGGACAGGTGCATCTTCGCGCCTATCGCCCGCCTGCCTTCGCGGGCGGACATGTCCGCGGATCCTGGGGCAAACCTTGCCGCGATATTGAGCGGGCCGGTGACTTCGCTCAGGGTGAGCGGGCGCGGCACCTTTGCGTGCCCGGGATTGCGATGCGGCGTTTCCTTGTAGCCCTTGATGATGGAGACCGGCTGTTCGCTTTCGCGATAGAGGTCGATGGATGGCATATTGCGCGGACGGGCAGAAGTGGAATTTCGGGCGATGCGCATGGGTAAACTCCGCGAATAAAATTGCAAAATTGTCCTGCAAACCGATCCAGCATGCCAAGTGCTCAGGTTCAGCGACGCGCCTGACGGAGCGAAGCGGAGGAATAAGTGCTCGTCCGAACCCGTTTTTGGGTCGCGACACCGTGATCTATCCAGGGCGTTATCCTGGCAAGGGTCTTCGCAAGTGCGTCCTTGGTTTGAGCCGCGTCGTGGTCCATTTGCAAACCAGTCCAGAAACCATCGGACATTCCGAAGAAGCGGGACAGCCTCAAACCCGTATCGGCCGTAACCCCGCGCGTGCCGGCTACGATCTCCCCAATGCGGCGCTGCGGTACCCCGATCTCCTTTGCCAGACGGTACTGTGTGATGGCCATGGGTTTCAGAAACTCTTTCAGGAGTATCTCGCCGGGGTGCGGGTAAGGAATCTTGCGCATCATGATTCTCCGTTAGTACTGTAAAGCCATGGCAACTGTCAGCCGTTTATTCGCAGCCAGTCGCGGTGTTTTGGCCATTGGGGCCACACCTCGTAGAATACAGGGCATGAAAATGACAGTCTGCATATTCAGCGAGTGCGACTCTAATGGATCGCGCCCGCACGATGATGGATCGCGCCCGCACGATGATGGATCACGCCCGCACGATGATGGATCACGCCCACACGACGATGGATCGCATCCGCGCGATCGGAGTCTTGAGTGAAAATCTGCATCGTAGGCGCCGGCGCCATAGGCGGTTGGTTCGCCGCGCGGCTCGCGGGAGCGGGGCACGAGGTGTCGGTGATCGCGCGAGGGGCGCACCTGGAGGCGATCCGCGCCAAGGGTCTGCGTCTGGAACAAGGCGGCAGGCTCACCGTGCACCCGGTCGCAGCCTCGGAGCGGCCGGAGGATTTCGGCGTGCAGGATTTCGTGTTCGTCACGCTCAAATATATCGACATCGAACCGCTGATGGAGCGTGTGCGCGCGATGCTGGGCGCGGACACAGCGGTGGTCAGCGCGATGAACGGCGTGCCCTGGTGGTTCCTGCGCAATCTGCCTGGGCCGCTGGTTGGCCAGCGGCTCGAGACCGTGGATCGCGACGGCCGCATTTCGGCGGCCATAGACGATGCGCGCGTCATCGGCCTGACGGTGCGCGCGTCCTGCTCGGTGCCTGAACCCGGGCTGATACGCCATGGCAACGGCACGCGCATCATCGTCGGCGCACCGTCGGTGAGCCGCGGGGGCACGCAACCCGAGCGCGTCAAAGCGCTGGCCGGGATGATGCAGGAGGCGGGATACGCCTGCGAGGCAAGCGACAGCATCCACTACGAAGTCTGGTCCAAGGTGGTGGGCAATCTCAGTTTCAATCCGGTGGCCGCCCTGACCGGCGGCTATACCGACTGGCTGATCGAGAATCCGGAGACCAACGCGGTGTGCGCGCAACTGGTGGGCGAGGCGTTCGACATCGGACGGCGATTGGGATTTGCCATTACCCAGACGCCTGCTGAGCGGATCGCCGAAACGCGGCTGCTGGGCCACGTCAAGAGTTCCATGCTGCAGGATGCGGAACGGCGGAAACCCCTCGAACTGGACGCCATTCTCGGGGTGGTGGTGGAGATCGGCGAGCGGTTGGGTCTTTCCGTGCCGTACATGAAGACCCTGCTGGCGCTGGCGCGCATGAAGGATCGAATGCTGCGCGAGCCGGCATGAGTACCCGGAATCTGGAAGGGGATCGCAGGTGACCGAGCATGTGACTGAGACCATCGCTGAACTGGTCGTGGAGGACCGTGGCGCGGTGCGCCTCCTCACCCTGAATCGCCCGGAAAAACACAACGCGCTGAACACCGTGCTGACGCAGGGCCTGCTCGATGCATTGCGCACCGCCGACCGTGAACCGGCGATTGCGGCGGTGGTGCTGACCGGGGCCGGCAAATCATTCTGCGCCGGCGCCGACACCAGCGAATTCAGCACGCTGACCCCCGACGATCCGCAGGCGGTGCTGGACCGTTCCGATCTCACCACGTCATTGCACCTCGCTTTTTCGAACATGGCCAAGCCGGTGATTTCGGCGGTGCGCGGCAACGCGCTCGGCGGCGGGGCCGGCCTGGCAATTGCCTGCGACATGATGGTGATCGCCGACAGCGCGCGCTTCGGCTATCCCGAACTGAAGCACGGCATCGTCGCCGCGATCGTGATGGCGAACCTGGTGCGACAAGTCGGACGCAAACAGGCGTTCGAACTGGTGGCGATGGCCGAACCGATCTCCGGCGAACGCGCCCATGCATTGGGACTGGCTAACCGTGTAGTGCCGGAAGCGGAGGTACTCGCCACCGCGCTGGCGCTCGCCGATCGACTGGCCGCGTTCAGCACTATCGCCATGGCCACGACCAAGCGCGTGTTTCATCGCGCCGCCGATCTCGCGCTGGCACCGGCGCTGGCGGTGGGGCGTGATGCCAACGTGATGATGCGCGGTTTTCGCAAACCGAAAGCCTGAATGTTTTACGAGATCCCGCCCGGCCTTCCGCAACGATGCGCGCGCCGACACAGCCGTTGAACCCGACTCGATGAAACCGCTGGAGAACGTCACCATCCTCGAACTGGCGCGGGTACTCGCCTGTCCGTTCGCCGACATGATCCTGGCCGAACTGGGGGCGACCGTGATCAAGGTCGAACAACCGGGCGAGGGCGACGAGACGCGCAGCTTCGAGCCGCAGATAGCAACGGCGGCAGGGAAGGAATCCGCCTACTACTTCGCCTGCAATCGCAGCAAGCAATCGATCACGGTCAACCTGCGGCATGCGGAAGGCCAGTCCATCGTGCGCCGCCTGGCCGCGCAATCGGACGTGCTGGTGGAAAATTTTCCGGTGGGCACGCTGAAGCGCTACGGCCTCGACTACGCAAGCCTGAAGGCGGATTGCCCGCAACTCATCTACGCCTCCTGCACCGGCTTCGGCCAGACCGGTCCTTACGCCCATCGCAAAGGCTACGACACGGTGTTCCAGGCGATGGGCGGCATCATGAGCCTGACCGGCGAGAAGGGCGGCGGGCCGGTGAAGCCCGGCCTGCCGGTGGCCGATCTCACCTCGGGCCTGTGGGTGGCGATCGCCATTCTCTCGGCCATCGCGGGACGCGCCCAGTCCGGTCGCGGCTGCCAGATCGATTTTTCCATGCTCGATGGTCAGGTGAGCCTGCTCACCCTCGCCGCGGCGCGATGGTTCGCGCTGGCCGAAGTGCCGCCGCGCCTCGGCACCGAGCATCCCGGGCGCGTGCCTTCGGCCACGTTCCGCTGCCGCGACGGCAAGTACCTGCACATCACCGCCAGCGACCAGCACTGGACGCCGCTGTGCGAGATCCTCGGCCTTGCGGCCTTCGCCGGTGATGCGCAATTGCAGGAGAATGCCCACCGCGTGCGGCGCCGCGACGAGGTGATGGATGGCCTGGCCGGCGCCATCGCGCGCTTCGATCGCGAACCGCTGGCTAAGTTGTTCGATGAACGCGGCGTGCCTGCGGGTCCGATACTCAACGTCGACGAAGTGCTGGCCGATCCGCAGGTGTTGGCACGCAACATGGTGGGCAGCTTCGAGCATCCGCTGGCGGGACGCTTTGGCGCGCTGCCCCTGCCGTTCAAGTTCCACGGCTTCGACGATCCGGAACTGGCGCGTCCACCGCTGCTCGGCGAGCACACCGAGGCGGTGCTGGCGGCACGGCTGGGCATGGGCGCGGCACAAATCACGGCATTGCGCGAGGCAAAGGCGATCTGAACCATGGCAACCGAACATGTGCCGGTACTGGTCATAGGCGGCGGACCCGTCGGGCTCTCGCTCGCCATTGAGCTCGCCTGGCGCGGCATCGCCTGCATGCTGGTGGAGCGGCGCGACGGCTCGATACCGCTACCCAAGATGAACGGCGTGGGCGCGCGCACCATGGAATTCTGCCGCCGCTGGGGCATCTCAGACCGGGTGCGCAATGCCGGCTGGCCCGGCACCTACCCGCGCCGCATGCAGTACGTCACCAGTCTCCGCGGCGAACAGCTGCACTGCATCGATTACGGTTCCGATACCGAGCGCAAGCTCTCGGGCAACAGCCCGGAACATTTTCAGCGCTGCCCGCAAACCTGGTTCGATCCCATCCTGCGTGAGCACGCGAAGAGCTTCGCCGGCAACCAGCTGTTCTACCGCACGCAACTGAACAGTTTCGAGGATCGCGGCGACAGCGTTCTGGCGACGATCATGGATCGCGATAGCGGAGTGACACGCGAGGTGACGGCCGATTATCTGATTGCCTGCGACGGCGCGAAAAGCGGCGTGCGCGATATGCTGGGCATCACCATGGAAGGCTCGGCGCAGCTGAGTTTCGAGATCAACATCTACTTCGAGTCCGACCAGGTGTTCCGTCCCGGGGAACGACCTTCCGTGCTGAGCTGGCTGTTCGACGGCAGCGGCGTGTGGGGCGGACTGTCGGCGATCGACGGCCGCAAGCTGTGGCGCTTGTGGCTGACGCAGATGCCGCCCGACACCGACATCGCAGGTTTCGACAAGGATCGCTACGTGCGCGCGGCCATCGGCGAGGAGATTCCGTTCCGCGTCCTCGGCGTCCTGCCGTGGCTGCGCCAGCAGCGCGTGGCCAACGAATTCCGGCGCGGCCGGGTGTTTCTGTGCGGCGACGCCTTGCACAACCTTACGCCCACCGGCGGCTTCGGCATGAACACCGGCATACAGGATGCGGTCGACCTGGCGTGGAAGCTGCAGGGCGTGCGCGCCGGTTGGGCGCCCGAACGCCTATTCGACAGTTATGCGCTCGAGCGCCGGCCGGTGGCGGTGCGCAACGTCGATGAGGCGACCTTCACCTTCGCCAAATTCCTGGCGGTGCCGAAATATCCGGCGCTGTGCGAACCGGGGCGAGAAGGCGAAGCGGCGCGCGCGGCGATGAGCGCCCATATCGCGGCCAACGAGTTCGAGCGCGAGTACCGCAACGAGGGCATCGTGCTCGGCTATCGCTACGACCCCTCGCCCTTGTGCGTGCCGGACGGCACGCCGCCCCCCGAGGACACGGTTACCAGCTATACGCAAACGGCGCGCCCCGGTTCGCGCGCCCCGCATGCGCTGCTCGCGGATGGACGCTCCACGCTCGATCTCTTTGGCGCATCGTTCGTGCTGCTGCGGCTGGGGGCGGCGGCCCCGCCCGTGGAGCCACTCGTCAACGCCGCTCGCGCACGCAAGATGCCGTTGGCGGTCGTCCCGATTGCCGAGCAGCATGTACTGGCCCTCTACGAACAACCGCTGGTGCTGGTGCGGCCCGACGGGCATGTCGCCTGGCGCGGGGCGGCGGTGCCGGCGAATCCGCAGACCATCATCGATACCGCGCGCGGGGCGATGTTTTGATCCCGGGCACAGGCTCGATGCTGAAATTTTTGGGGAAACTAGGGGGAAACAAATGAGGCCGAATAAAACCCTATTGAAACGCAACTGCCTGCTTGCTGCCGCAGGGCTCCTGTTTGCGTCAGGGGTCTGCGCGCAGAATTTTCCGGCGCGGCCACTCAAGCTCATCATGCCGTTTCCACCGGGCGGACCGACCGATGCGGCAGGCCGCCTGATCGCGCAGAAAATGTCCGAAGGCCTGGGTCAGCAGGTGGTGGTGGAAACCCGGGCAGGCGGCAGCGGCATACCGGGAACCGAAGCCGGCGCGAAAGCCGCGCCCGATGGCTACACGCTGATCTACGGCACCACCTCCACCTTCAGCATCCTGCCGGGCCTCAATGCCACGTTGCCCTACGATCCCCGCAAATCGTTTGCGCCCGTGAGCCAGGTCTCGACCGGCCCCATCCTGGTGGCGGTCCACGTTTCCGTGCCCGCCAATACGCTGCGCGAACTCATCGCCCTGGCGAAGGCACAGCCGCGCACCATCAATTTCGGTTCGGCCGGTAGCGGCACCGTGCCGCATCTGGCCGCGGAACTGTTCAAGACGCTGGCCGATGTGGACATCGTGCATATTCCGTACAAGGGGTCGGGTCCGGCGATGACCGATCTGGTCGCCGGCCGCATACAGGTGATGTTCGATGCGCTGGCCCCCCTGATTCCCAACATCCGCGCCGGCAAGCTGCGCGCGCTGGCGGTGGCCGGCACGTCGCGATTCTCCGCGCTGCCGGAAGTGCCGACTGCCGCGGAAGCCGGACTGCCGCAATTCGAGGTCGGCTTGTGGAATGGCGTGCTCGCGCCGGCGGGCACGCCGCGGGATGTTGTTGCGAAACTGAACGCGACCATCCGCAAGGCGCTGGCCGAGCCCGGCACCGAAGAGGTCCTGACCCGCTACGGACTGGTGCCCGCGGGCAACACGCCCGAAGCGTTCGCGTCGTTCATCGAATTCGAGATGGAGCGCTGGGGCAAGGTGGTCAAGGTTTCCGGCGCGAAGATGGAGTAGAGGGCAGCTCTATAAATTCCGATTTTGTCGTTCCCGCGGCGGCGGGAACCCCTGTACTCATGGAGATGGATTCCCGCTTTCGCGGGAATGACGCATGAATAGAGGCTCCCTGGATACTTCCGCGTCGTTTGCCCCGGCACGCAACTACAGATGGCACGGGAGATTCAAGTGGCATTAACGCAAGCAGAAAACGACAGGCTGACCCTGGTGGAAAAGGGCGCGCCCATGGGCGCCATGATGAAACAACATCACTGGATGCCGGCGGCGCTGTCGGAAAAACTCGAAGCCGACGGCGCGCCGCTGCGCATCCGACTGCTGGGCGAGAATTACGTGGCCTTTCGCGCGACCGACGGCCGGGTCGGATTCTTCGACGAAGCCTGCCCGCACCGCGGCGCGTCGCTCGCGCTGGCGCGCAACGAGGACAACGCGCTGCGCTGCATCTACCACGGCTGGAAGTTCGACGTCGGTGGCACGACGGTGGCAGTGCCCACGCAGGTGCAGAACGTGCGCGAGTTCTGCGACAGCGTGCCGCTCGCGCACTACCCGGCCCGCGAGGCCGCGGGCATCGTCTGGGTGTGGCTGGGATCGGGTGCACACGCGCCGCAGTTTCCCGATTTCGAATTCACCGCCTTGCCGCCTGAACACCGCGTGGTGCACAAGCAGGTCGGCCATTTCAACTGGCTGCAGGCGGTGGAGACGACCATGGACTCGGCGCACGCCGGTGTGCTGCATCAAAGCCATGTGGCCTCCATGGGCACGCTGGCTCTCGCCGCAGACAATCAGGCGCCGGTGTACGAAATCGAGACACGGCCACATGGCTTCCGCTACGCCGGCATTCGCGCGCTCGCCGATGGTTCCCGCTATGTGCGCATCAACTCGTTCGTACTGCCCTGGTATGGCATCATCGCGCCGCGTCAGTCGCCCTATGCGGGCGGCGCGGTGTTCTTCGTCATCCCCATCGACAACGAACATTCCACTTACTGGACGGTGCGCTACCGTGTCGACGCGCCCATAGAGAAAGATGCCGTGACGCTGTTCAGCGACGCCGCCGATTGGCCGCCGGCCGTGCCCGGTACCGCGGAGAACAACTGGGGTCAGGATCGCTCGCTGATGCGCCAGGGCCACTTCACCGGATTCCCGCAGCACCTTACCACCGAGGATCTGGTCATCGTGACCAGTCAGGGGCCCATCGTCGACCGGACGAAGGAATACCTGAATTCCGGGGACGGCGCGCTGGTGCGCCTGCGCCGCGTGCTGCTTCAGGCGCTGGGTGAATTCATGGATGAGGACAGCAGGGCGGAGGATTCGCGCGGCAAAGTCGAATACCATGCACTGCGCGGCGTGGCCGGCGTGGTGCCGGCCGGTGAAGACTGGCGGACCATTGCGCGCTGATGGCGGCGCGACAGGGAAACCCGGGGAATCCTGGCGAAACCCCGCGCATCCTCACGGATCCGGAACCGAGCACCACCATCGTAGGGCGCGGATTCATCGCGCCATGGTCGCGGGAAAACCACCGGTATTCGGCGCGCCGAAGTTGCGCCCTGCGTCTGCGCCCTACGGCTGCGCTCTGCGGTAATGATAGCGCCACCGCTCGGCGGCCAGTCTCTCGTCTTGGTTCAATACGGTAGCTAACAGCACATCAGTTTGCACCGCATCGCGCCAGGATAAGCCTGGGAAAGGAGGAAGTCATGTAGTGGACTGAAACTTTTCATCGGAGTTCAGGGGGTTCGAATCCCCCACGGCAAAGGGTAACCACCAGCCGTAATCGAGTCTTGCATGCGAGTGCAGTAATGCACTACGTGAAGCGTAGACAGAGTGTACTGAAGCCGCGTCATTGAGCCTCGAGATAAACAGCCCGTTGGTGTCTTCATCGTTGCGATATTGGGGACAGCATTGCACTGATCGTTAGGGTGAGATCGGTCAGACCGACCGGGGTCGGAGAGCGGGGCAAAGGTACAGGAAGGATTCCCCAGGAACCTGGGAGATCCTGTGTTCAACCAGTGACAATTAGCTAATGGTACCGGGCTTGAACGGGGCCAGGCCCTGCGGAGGTCTCCGCCGCCAGGGAGCGAACTTGGGGACAAGCACTGGGGCGGGAGAGCAAAACAATAAGTGATCCCGTGTTCGGCACAGGAAGTCTTAGTGCTCTGATAGTACTGATGACGCCGGGGAACGCCGCTCGGGCGGACCCGGTCGAGGGAAGCGGGGCACCGTTGTACAGAGTCGTTCTTGAGAAACACGGAGGGGGCCTTGAATCCCAAAAATGTGTCAACGAATCAGGAGCGGATAGCCAAGCTGGCGAGCAACAAGGGTTTCTTGCCAGACGAGTCACAGATGGTGTAGTCAGTCCATCGCTATGCCGGTTTGTGAGCGAACCTGTACTACGAAGAACCGGATGCCCGAATCGGGCTCGTCCGGGTCTGTGAGGGGCGAGGGCAGCAATGTCCTCGTCTACTCGGACCCCAGTCCGGAGCTGCAAGCCGCTTCCTTCCCCGTTTATGAGAGGATAATAAGTCAGCCTGCGCATGGATGACCCCGTCTTTGCTTTCCGATGCCATGTGCCACGCGGTATAGGGTTGCGCCGGAGCATCGGCCGGGCCCATCGCGTGTTGCGCGAACCGCCGTTGAAAGAACCGCAATTGAAAAGGTGATGTCACATGTTCAAGCCGGTTGAAGTAAAGGCCTTGCCCGAATACAGATTGTGGCTGCGTTACGCCGACGGTGCACAGGGCGAAGTCGATCTTTCCGACCTGGCGGGCAAGGGTGTCTTCAGGCTTTGGAACGAATACAGCGCCTTCGAGGGCGTTCATATCGGCCGGCATCACGAAATCGCGTGGCGTGACGGCATAGAATTGTGCCCCGATGCACTCTATCTGCGCTTGACCGGCAAGACACCGGAAGAAGTGTTTCCCAATTTAAGGGAAATCAGCGTCAATGCCTGAGATAAGCCGTTTCTACGGCATTGTCATCAGGATGTATTTCGGGGACCACAATCCGCCCCACTTCCACGTGGAATACGAAGGCAACGAGGCGTTGATCAGCATTCACACCCTGGGCGTGATCGTGGGGCAGCTGCCACCGCGCGCGATGGGCATGGTGGCGGAATGGGCGGCTACGCATCGGGACGAATTGCTGGCCGATTGGGTCAAAGCAAGCAACCTGGAGCCCCCGGAAAAAATCGCCCCGCTGCCATGAAGCAGGCGCAGCAAGGTAACCTCACGGATCCGGAATGAAGTCCTCGTCACCCTGGTGCTCGCGCTCGAACTTGATGAAGTGATAATAGCCGCAGCTGTTGCCGTAGGGATAGGTGCGGCACACGTGAGGGCGGCCGGCGTAGACGGTGCAGCGGCGCTCCTCCTGGTCGAAGAACACGCACGTGGATTTGTAGATATGGTCCTTGCGGTGGCGCAGGAAGGGCTTGCCGGTGCCGGATTTGATATAGCGGTTGTGCACCTCGTCGATACTGATCTCGAGATGTTTTGCCAGGCGCTTGACGTCGTGCTCGGAGACTTCTATCTGGTCGTAACTGCAGCAGTAGCCGGGGCAGCGGGAGCAATCGTATTTGTCAGCCATGAATGCAATTCTTTCTTGAGCTTTCCAGCAAAACAGGCAAAAACCTTTTCCGTTCGCCCCGAACTTGTAGAAGGACCACAGGCAAAGGCGACAAGTGACAAACCAATCCCGTTCGTCCTGAGCCTGTCGAAGGACGAGAAGCTTGGTGACGAACGGTGCCCCATGCGAGGGTGTGGGGAAAGGGATGATGGTAAATCATCGGACACGATCATGAAGCGGAATCGGGCATGACCTACGAAACCCTGCTGCTGGCCGTTGCCGGACCGGTGGCCACCTTGACCCTCAACCGTCCCGACAGCCGCAATGCGCTCAACTTGCGCATGTGCGACGAACTGCTCTCTGCTATCAATGCACTCGCCGCGGACGACGCGGTGCGCGTGGTGCTGATCCGCGCCAACGGACCGGCGTTCTGCGCCGGGGCGGACCTCAAGGAACGCAAGGGCATGAACGCGGAGGATACGCGGGCGCGCCGGCTGAAGGCGTTCGCCGCCTACGCCGCCATCGAAAACCTGCCGCAACCCGCCATCGCGGTGGTCGAGGGCCCGTGCATGGGTTCGGGCTGCGAGATCGCCGCCGCCTGCGATTTCATCCTCGCCGGCAGCGGTGCAAGTTTCCGCTATCCGGAAGTCGGCTGGGGCACGGTCGGGGCGACGCAGCGGCTGCCGCGCATAGTCGGCAAGTCCATGGCAAAGGAGTTGCTGCTCACCGGCCGGCTGGTCGATGCCGCCGAAGCAAAAGCCATGGGCCTTGTCAATCACGTGCTCGAGACTGCCGCGCTGGAGGCGTTCGTTGCCGACATCGCGCAGAAAATAGCCTCAGCGCCGCCGATGGCCGCGCGGCTCGCCAAGCGCTGCCTCGATCAGGGCATGGACACCGGACGCGCGGGCGCCCTCGCCATCGAGTTGCGCGCCATCGAGGAGAATCTGGCGAAGAGCGACTGGAAGCAGAATATCGCCGGGTTCGCGGAAAAAAAGCGAAGCGGCGACAAGCCGGTCCAATGATTGTTCAACTGTACATCGCGCGCTTCAGGCTGAGTCTGAGGTCCTTCGACAAGCTCAGGACGAACGGCAACAATTTGTCGCTTGATACGGAATGTTCCGTAAAGCAGCACTGAATCCAGACATGGCCATCCCGCAACCTGAAATTCTCTCCGACGTACTGGCGCGCACTGCAGCGCGCTTTGCCGATCGTGAAGCGTTCGTTGCGCCGGGCGAGCGGCTCACCTGGTCGCAACTTCATGCCGAAGTGCGCGCGCTGGCGCGCGCGTTCGCAGCCCACGGCGTGCAGCGCGGTGATCATGTCGGCATCCTGCTGCCCAATGGCGCGGACTGGGTGCGCTGCTTCTATGCCTGCGCGACCCTGGGTGCGGTCACGGTGCCGATCAACACGCGCTTCAAGACCGACGAGCTCGCCTACTGCCTGAAACAGGCGGACATCTCCACCCTGATCTACGCCGGGCGCTTTCTCAACATCGATTACACCGCGCTGCTGCGCGCGGTGGAACCGGCCATCGACAGCGCGCTGCCGGGCACGGCGCTGCCGCGCCTGGCGCGCGTGCTGATGGTGGGGGATGGCACGCCGCCGGCGGGCGCACAGGCGTTCGCGCAGGTGATCCCGCAGGTGATCCCGCAATTGAGCCCGCAATTGATCCAGCAGGTGACCGCCGCGAGCAATGTGACGGAAGCCGCCGCATCGGGCGATGCAGCACAGCCCGTCACGCCCGAGGACGTGCTGCTGATCCAGTACACCTCCGGCACTACCTCCTTCCCCAAGGGCGTGATGCTCAGCCATCGCAACATGCTGGGCAACGCCGCGGCGGCCGCGGCACGCATCGGCGTGCGCGCCGATGACCGCTACTTCAGCATCCGCCCCTATTACCATGTCGCCGGAACCACCATGTCCCTGCTGGTGGCGCTGCAGACAGGCGCGTGCCTGCTGACCCTGCCGTCGTTCGATGTGGCCGAGTCGCTGCGCATGCTCGATCGCGAGCGCTGCACGCTCACCTCGGGCAACGACACCATCTTCCTGATGCTCATGGGCCATGCCGATTTCGACCGCGGCAGGATGCATCTGCGCGGCGGCTGGGCTGCTGCGGGGCCGGAGGTGATGCAGCAGATACGCGATGTGATGGGCGTGCCGCATGTGTGCAATGCCTACGGCCTGTCGGAGGCCTCGCCCAACGTGGTGCTCTCCGCCTGGGACGAACCCTTCGAGGTGCGCGCCGCGGGACGCGCCAGACCGCACGAGGGCATAGCGGTGCGCATCGCCGATCCCGACTCGGGCGCGCTGCAGGCCGTGGATGCCTCAGGCGAGATCCAGGTGCGCGGCTGGTCGGTGATGAAGGGCTACTACAACATGCCCGAGGCCACGGCGAAGGCGTTCACCGCGGATGGCTGGCTGCGAACCGGCGATCTGGGCGCGATCGATGCGGACGGCCGCTTGCGCATGATAGGGCGCATCAAGGATGTGTTTCGCGTCGGCGGCGAGAACGTGGCGCCCGCCGAAGTGGAGGAGACCCTGCATGCGCATCCGGCGGTGCAGCAGGCGCAGGTGATAGGCGTGCCCGATGTGCGCCTGGGCGAGGTGGCGGCGGCCTATGTGGTGCTGAAGGCCGGACAGGGCGCGAGTGCCGATGAACTGATCGCCTGGTGCAAGGCGCGCTGCGCCAATTTCAAGGTGCCGCGTTACCTGCGCGTGGTGAACACTTTCGAGGACATCGGCATGACCGGCAGTTCCAAGGTGCAAAAGGGGAAGCTGCGCGAACAGGCGCTGCTCGACTTCAACATTGTTGTCTCCAGCGTTGTCTCCAGATGAAGCCGATGATGCAGACCGACAACAAGGACCAGGTGACGCTGTGCGAATGCTTCGCCCGGGACGGCTTGCAGCACGAGCCCGGCTTCGTCGCCAGCGCGACCAAGCGCGACTTGATCGAACGCTTCGCGGCGATCGGCTTTCCGCGCGTGGAGGCGACCTCCTATTCCAATCCGAAAGTGGTGCCACAGTTCGCCGACGCGAGCGAGCTGCTGGCGCTGCTGAAGCGGCAGGCGGGCGTGCACTACAAGGCGACCTGCGCCAACGTGCGCGCGGTAGGGCGCGCGCTGGCCGACCTGGATGCCGGCATCGGTGTCAACGAGATCAGCCTGCTGGTGTCGGCGAGCGAGTCGCACAGCCAGCGCAACCTGAAGCGCTCGCGCGCAGAGCAATGGGACAACGTGGCGCAGATGACTGATTTGTCCGTGGCGGCGCAGGGCCGCTTTCGCCTGATAGGCACCATCTCGGTGGCCTTCGGCTGCCCGTTCGAGGGCGCGGTCGATCCCGGCGTGGTGATGGCCGATGCGGCGCGCTTCGCCGAACTCGGCATCATCCACGTGACCCTGGGCGACACCACCGGCGTGGCGACACCGCACACCATACGGGCGTTGTTTTCGCGGCTTCTCGGAGAACTGCCGCAGGTCACGCCGATCGCGCACCTGCACGACACGCGCGGCACAGCGCTCGCCAACGCGATGGCGGCGTACGAGGCGGGTGTGCGCTGGTTCGATTCCTCCTTCGGCGGCGTCGGCGGGCATCCGGCGAAAGTGCAGTACGGCGAAGGCCATACCGGCAATGTCTGCACCGAGGATCTGGTGAGCCTCTTCGAGTCACTGGATATCGGCACGGGCATCGACCTGGATGCGTTGCTGCAAACGGCGCATTATTGCGAACAGGCGCTGGGGCGGGAGCTGAACGCTCGGGTGAGCCGCAGCGGCCTGCATCCGCTGTTGCGCCGATCCGGCGGCGGACAGGCCCCATGAATCAAGAACTTTCGTTTGGACAAGTGGCGAAACGGCGGGTGTTTACAATGAATTGTAATTCCTTTTTTGGAATATTTAACACGAGAATTTCGAGCCGGCCCGCATTCCTGGCAGCGCTGCTTGCCTTGGGATTGCCTGCGACCGGCAGTACCCAGACGCCCGCCGAATGGGTGAAGATCGGCCAGCGCGTCCATGGCGAATTCAGGTCGTTCCTGCCGGTCGGCATCCGCATCGGGCAAGATGCGCTGCAGCGGCTGGAGGCCAAACCGGGCGAGCTGAGCGTGATCTACAACGACGGCGCCATGACGCCCTGCGCCTGTGTCGCCGACGGCCTGATGATGGCCACGAGTTCAACCCCGGGTCGCAAGAATTTCGCCGTCAGTCTGATAAACGCGCGGCGCGAGTTCATGGGTTCGGCCATCATCCAGAATCCGAAGACAGGCAAGCGCCTGCGCTATGAAATTCCCGCGGAGCACCTGCCGCGCCTGCTCGAGTGGGACAGGAAGCTGGATCCGCTGGCCCGCTTCAATGCCGTGATGAAAATGGAAAACCTGTTCGTGGTGTCCGTTCAGGAATGATGATTGCACTCGACGCTGGGCCATGTCAGCCCGATGACGTTTGAGCAACGCTGGATCGCGGCCCAGCAGCAAGACAGGAAGTCCGCATAATGCCCAGCCTAAGGAGTGCGGGAAACAGGGGCAAGGTCAGTACACCTGTTCCAGGTAGCGATTGGCCTCGTCCATATCGACAATCCCCGCCTTGGCCAGTTCCTTGGGCAGGAGTCCCTGGTGGGTGTCGAAAGCGCGTTCTGAGCGACCCCGAGCCTGTGGCGTATAGGCTGGGATGTGCTCAATTCCCAGTTGCTTGAGCGCTCGCCCCACTTGGGTCGGGTTGGATTTGTCGACTTTGTCGCCGCTCTCCGTGGTATTGAAATAGTGACTGCCCCGATCGGTGTACAGGCTGCAAAACAGTCCGTGGCGTGCAATCGTCTACCCGATCCCGTGAAAACTGGAGTCGGTGCCTTCCTGGTCGCAAAAAAAATACTGGTGTGCTCGCTGGTGGCATCGTCAAGGGTCACCACCAGGTCCCAGATCTGCTCGGGCACCCACTGATGGGTACTTGCGTCCTGGTGCAACATCATCCCCGCCAGGGGCTTGCGCTCGCGCTTCTTGCGGTGCTTGCCGCGTGTCTTGGAGCGCACCACCAGCTTTGCCTCCTGCAGCACCTTCTTTACCCAGCTGTAGCTGCGTGT
>SHXF01000045.1 GCA_009693435.1 Betaproteobacteria bacterium
TCGTCATGACTCAAAAGTCGGCGGATAATCTCTATCGAGCCCTGCTTGGACAGGGTGCGTTTGATCTGATTCTGGCTTTCCACCGCACCACGATAAACGCGGCGCGCAAAAATGTCCAGCGGTATTTATGGGCAACGGGCAGGTCTAGCACGTGCCAAATGCACACCCTGTCCAGGCAGGCGCCGCTTGTCAGTGCATCACGTCCGGCCGTTCATCCAGCAATTTCTTCAGCGAATCGCGTGCGCCGGGCAGGTGCGGATTGAGGCGCAGCGCGACGCTGAGCGCAAACAGCGCGTTGTCCCGGTCGCCGCGCGTAAGCAGGATTTCGGCAAAGCCCATGATGGCGCCGTAGTGGCGCGGCTCCAGTTGCAAGGTGCGGTGGATGTAGCGCACGCTGCGGTCGTCCATCTGATGGATGTAGTAAAGGGTGGCGCGCTTGTTCCACGCTTCGGCAAAGTCTGGCCGCGCGTTGACCAGGCCTCGCAGGATCTGGTCGGCAACGCCCCAGTCCTCCGCTGTCATGGCGCGGGTGGCGCGCTCCAGCTCGAACGCTGCCGGCAGACCGGGGTAGGTCATCCAGAGCCGCCAGATTTCGTCCTCGATCTCGTCGTGCCGCGTAGCGGGCGCGTCTACCAGCCGGCGGAACAACGTGTTGAGTTGTTCCGGCAGACGCGGAGAGGGCCGGCGCTGTTCCAGGGTGGCAATCAGTTTCAGCGTTTCTGCATACATGGTGGCTGCACCGGTTCGGTAGTTGCCTCAGGCAGGTCAGTCATCCATTGAGCAGGGATCGATGACAATCCCGCAAGCAGGATCAATGACATCCCGCAAGCGGGATCGATGACATTCCGCGAGCGGGATCAATGACATTCCGCAAGCGGGATCGATGACATCCCGCAAGCGGGATCAATGACATCCCGCAAGCGGAATCAATGAAAATCCCGCGAGCGAGCGGTCAAACATCCCAACAACCGGCTATGGTCTTCCAGCCGCTCTGCGACAAGATGCATCACTTTCCCCTGCCGTTCAAGTACCCCCTGGACACCGAGCAACCTGGATCCGAGCAATTCGCGTCGTTGACGCTCGGTAAGATCGCGCCAGACGATGACGTTCACATAACCGGTTTCGTCTTCCAGCGTCACGAATACTACGCCTGACGCAGTGTCCGGGCGCTGTCGTCCGGTAACCAGGCCAGCGGCGCGAACACGCCGCCCGCTGGAAACCCGCAGCAGATCATCGGCAGTACTGAAGCGCATCTGCGCCAGTTGCCGGCGCAGCAATGCCAGCGGATGGCGGCCGAGGGTGAGCCCCAGGCTTGCGTAATCGGCGACTATATCCTCGCCTTCGGACGGCGCGGCCAGGTCGGGCATGGATTCGATGACCGGTGCATCCCTCAGCATATGCCGTCCCGTTTCAACGCCGGCGGCATCCCAGTAGGCCAGGCGGCGGTGCCCCGAGATCGAACGCAGCGCGCCCGCGGCAGCCAGGCACTGCAGATCGGATCGATTCAGCGCGGCGCGATGCGCCAGCTCTGCCACCGAAGCGGGCGCCGGATGAACGCGTGCAGCAACAATCCGCCTGGCGGCACCTTCCGCTAATCCCTTGACCAGCGACAAGCCCAGCCGGACCGCGGGCTGAGGAAGGTCGCGCCCATGTTGAGGGCACTCGTGCCCATGTTGAGGACACTCGTGCCCGTGTTGAGAACGCTCGTGCCCGTGTTGAGGGCACTCGTGCCCATGTTGAGAACGCTCGCGCCCATGTTGATTACGCGAGCGTCCGGGTTCAGGACGCTCGTGTCTGTTTTCCACCGGCAGCAATTGCTCCGGCTCGAGTGTGGAAGCCCATTGGCTGCACAGCACATCCGCTGGCCGGACTTCCACGCCATGGCGGCGCGCATCCTGCAGCAGTTGTGCCGGTGCGTAAAACCCCATTGGCTGGCTGTTCAGCAATGCGGCCAGAAAGGCCGCGGGCTCGTAGCGCTTGATCCAGGCTGAGACATAAGCCAGCAACGCAAAGCTGACCGAGTGCGATTCCGGAAAACCATATTCGCCGAAGCCGAGGATCTGCCGGTAAATGCGTTCTGCGAATTCATCCGGAATGCCGCGCTCGCGCATGCCTTTTATGAGTTTTTCCTGGAACGGTTCAAGCCCGCCCTTGCGCCGCCAGGCGGCCATGGCGCGGCGCAACTGGTCGGCTTCGCCTGGTGTGAAGCCGGCAGCGACGACGGCAAGATGCATTACCTGCTCCTGGAAAATCGGCACGCCCAAAGTGCGTTGGAGAACTTTCCTGATTGCATCGTTCGGATAGGTAACCGCTTCCTTGCCGCTCTTGCGGCGCAGATACGGATGCACCATGTCGCCCTGGATCGGTCCCGGGCGAACAATGGCGATCTCGATCACCAGGTCGTAGAACGTTTCAGGTTTGAGGCGCGGCAGCATCGACATCTGCGCCCGCGATTCGATCTGGAACACCCCGACGGTGTCGGCGCGCTGAATCATTTCGTAGACCGCCGGGTCATCGTCTTGCAGCAGGCTGTCCATGGTGACTGGCGGTTGGGTGCTGCGCAGTTGATTGATCATCGCCAGAGCGCGACGGATGGCAGAGAGCATGCCCAGCGCGAGCACGTCCACCTTGAGCAAGCCCAGTGCATCGAGATCGTCCTTGTCCCACTGAATGACGCTGCGATCCGGCATCGCCGCATTCTCTACAGGCACCAGTTGCGCCAGCGGCCCCCGCGAAATGACGAAACCACCGACGTGCTGGGACAGATGGCGCGGAAACCCGAGGAGCGCGTCCGACAGCGCAATCAGGCGCGCTATCAGCGGCCCGGCGGGATCGAATCCGGCTTCGGCGATGCGCCCGGCCAGCTGGCGCCGGTCATCCCACCAGGCAATCGATTTCGCGATGCGCTCCACCTGCTGCTGATCCAGCCCGAGCGCCTTGCCCACATCGCGCAACGCGCTCTTTGGCCGATAGGAAATGACGGTGGCGGCAATGGCGGCGCGCTCCCGGCCGTATTTTCCATAGATGTACTGTATGACTTCTTCGCGACGCTGGTGTTCGAAATCGACGTCGATATCGGGCGGCTCGTTGCGCTCCCTGGAAATGAATCGCTCGAACAGCAACTGCTGCTTGAGCGGATTGACCTCGGTGATTTCCAGCACGTAGCAGACGGCCGAATTGGCTGCCGAGCCGCGCCCCTGGCAGAGGATGCCTTCGCGCCTTGCGTACTGGACGATGTCGTGAACGGTCAGGAAGAACGGCTCGTAATGCAGTTCGGCTATCAGGGTCAGTTCGCGTTCCAGAAGCGCAGCGATGTCGGGCGTTACGCCGCCGGGAAAGCGCTTGCGCGCGCCGGCTTCGGTCAGGCGGCGCAGGTGGGTGGCCGGTGTTTCCCCGTCCGGCACCAGTTCCTCGGGATATTCGTAGCGCAATTCATCCAGGGAAAAACGGCAGCGCCCGGCGATCCGCAGCGTCTCGGCAAGCAGCACGGGGGGATACAACTGTCCCAGCCGCATCCGCAGCCGCAAGTGGCGTTCGGCATTCGCGTGCAGCGCATGGCCGCAGGCCTGCACCGGTTTCCCCAGACGGATCGCGATCAGCGTGTCCTGCAACGGGCGGCGCGAACGTACGTGCATGTGGACATCGCCTGCCGCAACCAGCGGCAATCCTGCCGCATCGCCCAATTGGCGCAGTGCCGCCATGTGCGCGCGGTCGTTCGGCCCGCACAGCAATTCCGCCGCTATCCATGCGCGGCCGGCAAAGCGTTCGGCGAGCGCCCGTGCCTCGGCCAGAGCATTGCCCGGGCCCGGCAGATGCAGCGCAAGGCAGCCCGGCAGGCCGCTGTCCAGATCGCTCCAGTCAAGCGAATACGAACCCTTTTCCTTTCTTCGCCGGCCAAGCGTAATGAGATGACAGAGATTGCCGTAGCCGCCGCGGTCGGCGGCAAGCAGCACCACTTTCGCGCCGTCCTCCAGCCTTACTTCGCTGCCGACGATGAACTGGATCCGCGGCTCACCGCGCTGCAGCGCTTCTTCGTTGCGTTGTTTGGCCCTGACGTGCGCCCGGACCACGCCGGCAACCGAGCATTCGTCGGTGATGGCAAGGGCGCGGTAGCCGAGTTGATGGGCGCGGCTGATCAGTTCTTCGGGGTGCGAGGCGCCGCGAAGAAAGGTGAAATTGCTGATGCAGTGCAGTTCTGCATAGCCGGGAAGGGCGGGTGACATCGGTTGGAGAACTGCGGCGACAGCGCTTGAGAGGAGGACGTCCGGGAGAAAGGCTCAGGCGAACAGTCCGTGCAGGTACCAGCCGCCCTGGCCATGCCGCTCGCGAAAAATCCATACCAGCGATTCGTCCCGGGTGCGGGCGATGAAATAGTCGCGCACCACGTCGTCATCGTCCCACCAACCGGACTCAATGCGCTCCGGGCCCGCCAGCAGTTCGAGCGGCCCTTCGTAATGCGGCACCGCGCCGACTTCCCGGATGGGACGCGGCGGGTCAAGCAGCCAGAACGGGCGCCGGCCAAACTCCGGCAGTGGTTCGGCTGACAGGCGCTTTCCCCGGGCCTGGTGAATAGCCGCGGGAAGTTTCGCGCCGGGTTCGGCCATGACAGCAACCCGCTCCGGCCGGTGGTCGGCATGGATGCCCACGCCGTGCACGGCGTGGTTGCCGAGTCGGGCGCGCAGTCGTTCGATCAGTTTTTCCCAGTTGCCGGGCGTGCCCGCCTTGTCGGGAAACAGCCCGAGGTTGCTGCCCGCCAGTGGCAGGATATCGTCGGCCTCGATGGCGATGGATCGCACAGGTTCACGCAACACCACGCTGCTGAGCCGCTCGCGCAGCAATTGCGCCAGGTGCTCGACGTCGCGCGACGGCGCCACCAACCCGACGGTAATTTCGCTGAGACCGGCATCGCGGTGGAAAAGCTTGAGCGAGATGCGCTGCACCCCGCACGAACGCGCCGTGAGATATCCGCCGAGTTGCGCGAGGAGGCGTCGCGCGGCAAACAGCAAAGCCTCGGCCTGGGTCACTTCCGCCGGCAATTCGAGTCCAGCGGAAAATTTCGCGGGCGGCATGAAAAACGTGCGCGGATCGGGCAGGCGACCGAGCGCACGATCGAGGTCATCGAGCACGCCCTGCCCGAAGCGCCGCGCCAAACCCTCGCGCGGCAGCGCCAGCAAATCGCCCATGCTGCTGACGCCGATGGCGCGCAAAGCATCCAGCACCCGTGTTTCACAACGCAACAGTACGACCGGCAGCGACGGCAAGGCGTGCCGCAACTGCGCCATGTCCTGGAGGATCGCACCCTCACCGCGCTCGTTCCGCGAAGTGCCCGTGGCAGTGGAAACCGAGCGGGCAAACCAGGCTGCGGCGCGTGGTGTCGGTGCGCCGGCAATTGAAGCCGAAAATCCCAGCGCGCCCAACCCTTCGCGCAGGGCGGCGAGGATATTTTCAACACTGCCGAACAGCTTCAGGCTGCCGGAAATTTCAAGCAGCACCAGGTCGGGAAATTCAAGCGCGACACCGGGCGTGAATTGCGCGGCCCAGGCGGCAATGCCGAGCAGCGCTTCGGTTTCCGACGCTGGATCCCGTTGACGGATGCGCAACTGCGGCGCCAGTGCGAGGGCCGCCGAATTGCCCAGGCCGGGATGCACGCCACGCGCGGCCGCTTTCCTGTCGCAGGTCAGGATCGAATGGCCATCCGCAACCGCGAAAGGCTCAGGCGAGGGTGAGCCCCGCAACAACGCCTCCAGAGGCAGTTGCGGCAGGTGCAGGGATATCCAGAGCATGGCGGTGTGGTGGGCATTCTGCGTCGGGCGCAAGCAGTACCGGTAGCGATGCCGGTGTGCCGCGACGCTTGAGTATGTGGACGGCCAGACCGCCTGAGGCGGTGGCCAATGTGATCCGCAAGGCAGCCGGGGACGGTTCTGCTGCCGCACTTGCCGAACGAAACAGCATGGCGAGGGCCTGGCCTGCTTCGGCAGCCAGTTGCAATCGTCGCAACTCCTGATAGCGGATCGCCCCGGGCCAGGCCAGCACCGCGCCGCAGGCATTCGCTGCCAGCGCCTGCTCGGTTGCCCAAAGCGTCTCCTTGTCCGAACAGGTCCGGATGATTACCAGCCGCGAGAGTCCGATGCCGGCTGCCAGCAACGCCGGCGGATAAGGCAGATAGGGCGGGGCAATCCAGGCAATGGATAGTCCGCCTGCCGTCAGCCGGGCCAGCGCCGGACCGAGCAGCCGCAATTCGCCGATACCCTGATGGGCAGGCAGGATTTCAGTCACCGCGCCGGTTGGCCAGCCGCCTCCCGGCAGTTCGGCATCCAGCGAGGCGAAACCGGTGGCAAGGCTGGGTGTGCGTACCTGACCTAAAGCATTGCCGCGCCAGATACCGGATTGCTGAAGCAATGCAGCGAGGGCAGGGGTGGTCATATTCAATGAAATCCGAACAGCGCGGAACCGGAACAGTGCATTGGCAGGCAGGCAGCCGCCGGTGCATCGGGACGGGGTTCTGCTCTCAGAGCGATCGCCCGCCCCGGATCACGCCAACGCCAATGCCTTCGATGGCCAGGGCATCACGGCGCAGATCGAGCACGATCGGCGGAAAATCGGGGTTTTCGGCAATCAGTTCGGCAACATGACCGCGGCGGCGCAAGCGCTTCACGGTTACTTCGTCGTGCAGGCGCGCCACCACCACCTGTCCGGAGCGCGCTTCGGCGCTGCGGTGCACCGCCAGCAGATCGCCGTCCAGGATGCCGATGTCCTTCATGCTCATGCCGCGTACTTTGAGCAGGTAATCGGCGTGCGGGCTGAACATGGCGGCATCGAAGTTATAGCGGCGTTCGACATTTTCTTCGGCCAGGATCGGTGACCCGGCTGCCACCCGACCTATGAGCGGAATGCCCGGCGCCTGGGCGAGCCGGATGCCGCGCGAAGCACCGGCCACCAGTTCTATCGCTCCTTTGCGAGCCAGTGCCTTGAGATGATCTTCAGCGGCATTCGGCGAGCGAAAGCCCATCGCCTGCGCCATCTCCGCGCGGGTGGGCGGGAAGCCCGTAGCCTCGATTACCTCGCGTATGAATTCGAGAATTTCTTTTTGTTTTTCGGTGAGTTCGTTCATTGCGTTCTCCTTGGCGTCACAAGGACTGTATTTTTATACAGTAATAGCGGAAAAGGCAAGTGCTGTTTGCGGATTGGTTGCATGGTTTCACGCCATTGCCCGGGTTGCTTTCATGCCTGCTACCGGCGCGCGTCGCCGTGGTGCTTCTGCAATCTGCCGTTCATCGGCGTCCGGCGGCACGCCGGTTGACCGTATAATCGCGCCATTGCAGTTATGGAGTGGCGACCATCATGGCGAAATATTACGAATCCGATGTCACCCGGATGATCCGCGAGTTGCTCCAGGAGCGCCCGCACATAGTCGAGGAGCAGCGCAAAGGCCGCGGCATGTGGTGGGACAGGAAACTCGACCAGGATGTCCTGAAGCGCGCCGAAGAGTCGCAACTGAAGCAGCAGGCTTACGTCTATCAAACCAAGGGCTGACTCGCTGCGCCGCGCACTGCCGTTTATTCTGGTCGCTTTTCTCTGCGGCTGCGCGCAGATACTGGCGCAAGCGCTGCTGATGCCTGCGACGCCGTTGCTTGCCTCGGCGCTGGCGAAGAGCGGAGAGGCCAATCAGTACGGCGAACTCATCGCGGAACTGGAGCGAAAGCAGGACTGGACAGGTTTGGCTGCATTGGCCGAAACGCGAATCGCCGCAGACCGGAAAAGCAGCGAGTGGTGGGTGATATACGGCTATGCCGAACTGCAGATGCGCGATTATCCGCGTGCCACGGCGGCGTTTACCCGCTCCACCGAAGTCAGCCCCGAAGACGTCGATGGCTGGAACATGCTCGGTGAAGCGCAGCGGTTGTCCGGCCAGCCGGGCAGAGCCGTGCAGACGCTGGGCCGGGCACTGGCGATCGATCCGACCAGCCCGATGACACGCTTCCTGCTGGGCGAAGCCAGCCGCGACGATGGCCGGCTGGAGCGCGCCAAAGCGCACTATCGGGACGCGTTAAGGCTGGATCAGAAGTACGCGCCGGCCCTGTTTGGCCTGGCCACGGTGCTGATGCGCACCGGGCCTGCGAATGAATACCAGGCCACCCATGACCAGTTGCAGAAGGCCGACCCGGTGCTCGCCGAGCAATTGCGGGGGCTGCAGAAGGCGCGTGCCGGCGCCAGCCCGAGGCGGTAAGTCCTGTCCCGGGCCTATCCCGCCGCGAATCCGTCGTCGGCGGTAATCACGGCGCCATTGATGAAGCCGGCGGCGTCCGATGCCAGCAACAGCAACAGTCCGTCCAGATCCTGGGGCCGGCCGATGCGGCGGCGCGGCAGCATGTTCATCAGTTTCCGGCCACCGTCGGTTTTCCAGTAGTCGCTGTTTATTTCCGTCTCGATGTAGCCTGGGCAGATGGCATTCACGCTGATGCCATGCCGGGCCCACTCATGAGCCATGGATTTGGTCATGCTGATGAGCGCTGCCTTGGACATGCCATAGACCCCAAGCTGGCTGATGACCCGAACGCCGGCTACCGACGCAACATTGACGATTCGCCCGGGCCGTCGCCCGGCTATCATGCGCCGCCCGACTTCCTGCGCCACGAAAAACGCACCCTTGGTATTGGTATCCAGGATGAAGTCGTAGTCCGCCTCGCTGTAGTCGCCCAT
The DNA here is from genome assembly GCA_009693435.1 of Betaproteobacteria bacterium. The sequence goes on from SHXF01000045.1 coordinate 8,701, forward strand.
GCGCTGCTGGGCGTTCACGCCGGAATTGTTGATCAGGATATCGATCGGTCCGAGGGCGGATTCCACGGCCTGAACGGCCGCCGCAATGGCCGGGATGTCGGTTACGTCCATGCTGCAGGCGTAGGCTTTGCCACCGGCCTGGCTGATTTGCTGCTGCAGGCCGGAGAGGCGTTCCAGGCGACGTCCAGTCAATGCCACCGCGGCGCCTGCCTGGGCGAGGACTTCGGCAAAGCGCTGGCCCAGTCCGGACGAAGCGCCGGTAACGAGTGCGACTTTGCCGTCCAGGCGCATCGGTTGCAAGGCCGTGTCCATGGGTGTTGATCCAGTCTGGTGGGTGCTGATTCGACGAAGTGCCAGTTTCAGGTGGCGTGGAATTCGATCATGCCGGGGCACGCTTGGCGTCAAGATCGGAAGCAGAACGGCCCCGGCGCGGATAACCGAAATAATCGAATATGTGTATTATGTTAAATAACATCTCGTGGTCGGATATCTCTGAAACCCCTCCCTGCAGCCACCTTCGCCAGGCTCACTCAACCGCCCCCGCCTGCCGCAACAATGCGGCAAGCTCGGAATTCTTCCCCTTCATCGCCCATTGCAAGGCAGTAGCGCCGGCATCGTTCTTGACCTTGGGGTCGGCTACCTCCCAGAGCAGCAGACGCGCTGTGCCGAGCCTGCCTTCACGGACAGCCATCATCAGCGGCGTGGTCCCATTCGCTGAGAGCGCATCGACATCGGCACCCTTGTCTATGAGGAACTTGCACACCTCGGTTTGTCCCTCGGTGGCGCAGTAATGCAGGGCGGTCCAACCCGCCTGATTGACCTCAGCGCCGCGCTCGACCAGAAACTGGACGATAGGCAGATGGCCTTTAAGGGAAGCCAGCATGAGCGCCGTCTCCCCGTACGCATTTCGGCCCTGAACCTTGGCTTTCAAAGCGACCAGTGCCCGGACCACCTCCAGCCGGCCTTCCACCGTTGCCAACATCAGCAACGAGTTCCCCGTAGCGTCGGTGCTGTCAGGCGACATGCCGCGAGACACCAGATCCCGAACGGATCGCACATCGCCCATTTGAGTGGCCTTCAGGAGATCATCGTAAGTACCCTGACTCCAAGCCGAATGGCTGAAAGATAAGAATATAACAATATTAATAAACAATGATATAGGATTCATATCTAAACTAATTCCTCACTACGGTAGGGAACAGTCGAAAGAAGTTTTGGCTGGTGGCTTCAGCCAGTCTTTCCAGGGGAATCCCACGCAACCGCGCCACCTCCTCGGCTACGTGCAGCACCCATGCCGGCTGGTTGGTCTTGCCACGATGCGGAACAGGGGCAAGGTAGGGCGAGTCCGTCTCAACCAGCAGACGATCCAGCGGAACGAACTGGGCCACTTCCTTGAGTTGCCTGGCATTTTTGAAGGTCACGATTCCGGAAAAGGAGATGTGGAAGTTCAGAGCCAGCGCCGCTTCGGCGACTTCGCGCGTTTCCGTGAAGCAGTGCAACACCCCCCCAACCGCCTCGGCCCCTTCCTCGCGCATGATTTTCAATGTGTCCCCGGCGGATTCCCGCGTGTGGATGACAAGCGGTTTGCCGCACTGGCGCGCGGCACGAATATGCACGCGGAAACGTTCCCGCTGCCATTCAGTGTCGCCGGTGACGCGATAGTAATCCAGGCCCGTCTCGCCAACCGCAATGACCTTGGGATGCCGCGCCCGCTCGACAAGATCGGCCCCCGAAACGGGCACACCCTCCTGATGATCGGGATGCACCCCCGTTGACGCATAGAAATTGTCATAACGCTCGGCGAGTGCCAGAACCTTCGGATAATCGGCGAGGTTAACGCTGATGCACAAGGCATGGGTGACGCGGTTGTCATGCATGGCCTCGCGCACAGCGTTGATTTTGCCGTCGTATTCGGGAAAATCGAGGTGGCAATGTGAATCGACCAGCATCAACATCCCCCTGAGGCAAATGCGGTCATACAGCGCCGGCCTTCCCCGACAGCAGCGACCGATACTGGATCAGCAGGTCTTCGAAAAACAGCTTGGCGTTCAGCGTGTGACGCGCCAGCGCTTTCGCGCGTGCCAACGCGCGCAGGTAGGTCGCAAGCGCGACGGGATCGCACCTCGCCGCAATCCGGGCGACCGCTTTTTCGTCACCCACGTGGTAGCGGATGCGTCCAACGGTGCGGAAACCCAGCAGGTCATAGATCCAGCGCTGGATCCAGCCTACGATTTCGCTGGTGTCGTGCCGCTGGCATAAATCAGCCACCGCGATCGGATCGAAACCGGGTTCGCGCAGTTGCTGAAGCAGTCGCTGCCGCACCGGCTCGGTTTCGGCATGGCGCAGCGCAAGCAGCGGCGCTCCGCCAGCCGCCGCAAGCAGTGCGGCGCCATTCGCATGTCCTTGTTCCTGAAGCCACAATACTGCCAGCCGGGTCTCCGGCAGGTTGCGGGTGAAGCGCTGGCAGCGGCTGCGCACCGTCGGCAGCAGGCGGTCAGCCTGACTCGATACCAGAATGAAGTGCGTACCGGCCGTGGGCTCCTCCAGGCTTTTCAGAAAGGCGTTCTGCGCCCGGATATTCATCGCCTCCGCTGGATGTATCACCACCAGCCGCAAGCCTGCACGATGGGTGCCTATGGTCAGAAAGCCCCGTAGGTCGCGCACCTGATCGATCTTGATTTCCGCACTGGCTTTCTCTTTCCTGGATTTCTCGGTTGCCTCCGGATCCTCAGGCAGCATGCTTTCCGGGACGATTTGCCTGAAATCCGGATGATTCCCGCCCGCAAACCAGATGCAGGACGCGCATTGAGCGCAAGGCAAGCCTGACGCCTGCGGCGACTGGCACAGCAAACTCTGGGCAAAGGTGAGACCCAGTTCGGGGCCCGCACATCCTGCCGCACCCTGGACGAGCAGCGCATGGGGAAGTCGGCCACGCCATTCATAGAGTCGCTTCCAGTCAGATGATTGCCAATTATATATCATTATTTACAATAGCTTGAAATTATAACCTCAAGTTGTACTTTAATATCTGACACCGCTGCATCCCCATCGATCACGCGGATCCTCTCCGGAAAATGGCGTGCCCTGTCGAGATACACATTCCGGACCCGATTGAAAAACTGTATCCCCTCGCGTTCGAAGCGATCCAGTTGCGCCTGCGACTCCGCCAGCCTGCGGCGTGCCACCTCGGGCGGCACATCGAAATACAACGTCAGGTCCGGTTGAAGATCGCCCAAAGTCCAGCGCTCCAGTTCGGCGACTTTTTCCTGCTGCAGCCCCCGCCCACCACCCTGATAGGCGAAACTGGCATCGGTGAAACGATCTGACAGAACCCAGCGTCCCGACTCCAGGGAAGGCAGGATCAGTCTTGCGAGGTGTTCCCGGCGGGCCGCGAATACCAGCAGACACTCGGTTTCCAGGTTCATCGGTTCCGAGAGGATGATCTCGCGCAGCTTTTCTCCGAGCGCCGTGCCGCCGGGTTCACGCGTTTCCATCACCTTGTGCCCTGCAGCGCGCAGGCGATCGGCAATCCAGCTGGCGTGGGTGCTTTTTCCGGCGCCATCGACGCCTTCCAGGGTGATGAGTTTGCCTCTTGTCATGCGGCGCTGGTGCCGTTACCGGCCGGCCGGGCGCTGATAACGCGCCACCGCCCGGTTGTGCTCGTCCAGGCTTCGCGAAAACTCGCTGGTGCCGTCGTTTCGCGAAACAAAGTATAACCATTTGCCCTGGCCGGGATTGACCGCGGCCAGCAGCGACGCAAGCCCGGGGTTCGAGATCGGGCTCGGCGGCAGACCGGATCGGATGTAGGTATTGTAGGGCCCGTCCCTCTCGAGATCGCGCTTGCGCAGATTGCCGTCGAACGACTTACCCAGGCCGTATATGACAGTGGGGTCCGTCTGCAGGCGCATGCCGATTCGCAGGCGATTGGCAAATACCCCGGCGATCTGCGCACGTTCGGCGGCAGCGCCGGTCTCTTTTTCGATGATGGATGCAAGGATCAGTGCTTCGTAAGGCGATGCCAGTGGCACATCGGGCGCGCGTTTCTGCCAGAGCGATTGTAGCTGCTTCTGCATGCTGTCACGGGCGCGAGCGAGCACGGTCAGGTCGCTCTCCCCCTTGCCGAACAAATAGGTGTCGGGAAAGAACAAGCCCTCGGGATGCCGCCCTGCCTCCCCCAGCCGCGCCATTATGGCCGCATCCGACAGTCCTTCCGTATCATGCTTCAACCAGGCATTTGCGTCCAATGCGGCACGCACCTGATGAAACGTCCATCCCTCAACCAGCAGAACCTCCGCCTGGGCGAAATCCCCCGAGGTAATCTTTTCCAGAATTTCCCACGGGGATGTACCCGGCACCAGTTCGTAGGATCCTGCTTTGATGCCGGTCGCGCCACCGGCAAGTCGAGCGAGGAGATTGAACTGCCATGCCGGCAGATCGACCCCCGCATCTATCATCTGCCGCGTGGCGCTGCGCAGCGAACTACCGGTGCGGATGGAAAAATCGGTGGGCGATCGGGCCAGGCTGGCCGGCGCCAGCGCGAACCACGCCATCCAGGCGCAGAAGGCGAGCGCTAAGCAAAACAAGAAAGCGGCCCAGCGGAAGAAGCGGCGAAGCATGAATTCGGGGAGGATGAAACCGGAGTACGGCAGATGAAGCCGATATAATAACCCGCACTCGCATTGATTCCCTTGGTCTATTGGCCCGCTTCCCGCCGCAATTTCACCTCGCTACCCGGCACCCAGACCCCCATGTCGCTTCAGACGCAGTTGCAGCAATCCGGCGCCCATATCGATGATGGCGTCATTCAACATTTCGGCGATCCGGATGGCGAACGACTCCGCGTCCAGTCCAGCGGCGTACTCGCGGAACTCTCGCATTTCGGGGTGCTGGGATTTTCCGGCGACGACGCACAGGCCTTTCTCCAGGGACAACTGAGTTGTGACGTCGTCGGTCTGGCGGAGCACGCATGGGTGTTCGGCAGTTATTGCTCGCCGAAGGGGCGGATCCTGGCGAGTTTCATGCATTGGCGCAGGGGGGGCGACTACTTCATGCTGCTGCCCAAGGCACTGATCCCTGCAATACAAAAACGCCTGACAATGTATGTGCTGCGCTCCAAAGTGAAGATAGTCGATCTGACGCCGGCACACTCGCTTCTCGGGGCGGCGGGCGACGGCGCGGCAGGCGCCCTGACGGCCCTGTATGGACCGCTTCCGGGTGAGGCCTACGCGATGCGCTCGGACGAGGGGCGTGGCGCGCTACTGGTCATGCCGGGCGGACGCTACCTTATCTGCGTTCCTGCCGTTGCCGCCCTGGACGTGTGGCGTGAACTTGCCACGACACTGAGGCCCGTGGGCACACCGTGCTGGGAATGGCTGGATGTGCAGGCAGGTATCCCGTGGATCGTGCCCGCGACCCAGGAATTTTACGTACCGCAGATGGTCAATCTTGATCGGATAGGCGGCGTGAGCTTTAGCAAGGGCTGCTATCCCGGTCAGGAAATCGTTGCCCGGACCCAGTATCGCGGCATCCTCAAGCGTCGCATGTTTCTGGCGCACCTTGCCGCCTTTCAGGATGGGGACGTTCTGCCCTCCCCTGGCGACGATGTGTTCGCCGACGACCTGCCGGGTCAGGCAAGCGGATCGGTCGTGAACGCTCAGCGTGTGGCGGGCGGTGGAGTGGATCTGCTTGCGGTAGTGCAGATCGCCAGCCGCGAGGGTTCCCGTGTGCACGTTGCATCGCCGGACGGCCCGATCCTCGAGTTTCATCCCCTGCCCTACGCGTTGCCGTGAACTTCAGCTATTTCGTGTATTACCGCATACCGGCGGAAAACACCGGGCAGCTACGCGCCAGGGCGCTCGAAGTGTTTCAAGACGTAGTGCACGAGACCGGCGTGGCCGGACGGCTGATGCGCCGGCGCGACGATCCTGGCACGTGGATGGAAGTCTACGAAGGCGTCGCCGATGTCGCGACATTCGAGGCTGCGCTCGCCGCATCGGTGCTTCGCCGCGACTTCACGCATTTGCTCGCGCCGGGCGAGATGCGCAAGAACGAAATCTTCCAGCCGGGTTGACATGTGCCTGATACTCCTCGCCTGGCAGGCCCACCCGCGGTACAGGCTGGTGGTAGCGGCGAATCGCGATGAATTTTTTGCCCGTCCGAGCGCACCGGCCGGCTTCTGGAATGACCATCCGCTGGTACTTGCGGGGCGCGACCTCGACGCCGGCGGCACCTGGCTGGGCATCACGCGTAACGGTCGCTTTGCGGCCATCACCAATTTTCGCAATCCGGCGGAAAAGAAACCCGGCGCACCCACACGCGGCGCACTGGTGAGCGGCTACCTCACCGGCACCGAGGCGCCCCTGGCTTATCTGACGCGCGTCGCCTCCAGTGCGCCCGAATTCAATGGCTTCAATCTGCTGGTGGGTGATGGCAACGAGTTGTATTGCCTGTCCAATCGTGCCGAGGGGGTGGAGCGCCTGGCAGCGGGCGTGCATGGGCTCTCGAATCATCTGCTCAATACCCCCTGGCCCAAAGTGCAGCGCGGCAAGGCGGCGCTTACGAGTCTGCTGGATGCGCCGTTCTCGGGCGACGAACTGCTGGAGATGCTGGGCGATACCGCAGTCGCCTCCGAGAGCGCGCTGCCTGTCACCGGAGTCAGTCCTGATTGGGAACGGCAGCTGTCGCCGATGCGCATCGTCGCGGGCGCATACGGCACGCGCTGCTCAACCGCGATCACCTTCGCCGACGACGGCGACATCCGCTTCTGGGAACGCAGCTATTCACACGAAGGCAGTGCTGCTGCTACTGTGCACTTCCATCTGCCCACGGCGAACCAGCCATTCAGCCAAGCTGGCGCCACATCTCCACGTGCGGAATCCCTGCTTCGACAAACTCATCCCCCCGCTGGCTGAATCCATGGCCGCGATAAAACGCCGCCGCGTGAGTCTGCGCGTGCAGGCTCACGATCGACATCCCTCGTTCTGCCGCCTGCTCCAGCATCGACCGTAGCAATACTCCCCCGATACCCTGTCCGCGCCATGCCTTGAGCACCGCCATGCGGCCAATGCGACCGTCTGGCAGCAGGCGCGCCGTTCCGACCGGTTCGCCCTGCGCATTGAACGCCACCGCATGCGCGGATTTCTCATCCCAGTCGTCCCATTCCAAATCGATGGGAACACCCTGCTCCTGGACAAATACCTCCAGGCGCACGGGACGCGCGAACGGCAATGCCTGAGACCAGGGCAGAACACGAACAGTAAAGGGTGATGCCATGGACAGGCCCTGTTGCACAAGATCGCGCCAGTATAATTGCTGTCCCCACCGGAGCGGCGCCGAACACCGCTCGAGCGCAACGTCCGGAGCCGGTATGGGCGCGCGGATTCGGATGGATTGCATCCGGATTTCGCACGGCTCGCACCATAAGCTTGCGTTGCCGAAGTTTGCGTGGCCGAAGTTTGCGTGGCCGAAGTTTGCGTGGCCGAATACAAAAGGACGTGCATGGAAAAGCTGAACGTCGGGCTGGTTTCAAAGACCTATTTCTACGTCTCGTATTGGGCGGCATTGCAGCAGGGCCTGTTTTCCGCGGCAGACCTGGATGTGCAAAGCACCATGCTGGGCAACGCATCGCAGATCGAACCCCTCGAATCGGGCAAGCTCGATGTCGCCATGGCCACACCCGAGGGCGTGTTGCAGAACACGGCGGCGGGCGGAAAGGTGCGTTGCATTGCGGGTCATACCGGACGATTGTCGCATTTCATCATCGCGCAGCCGCACTTCAAGAAGGTCGAGGACCTGCGCGGCGCGCTGGTCGGCATCCTCTCCATGACCGAAGGTACGTTCTTTCACGTGAAAAGCGTGCTCGCATCGCACGGCCTGAAGTATCCGGATGACTACCGTGTCAAGGAAACCGGCGGCGCGCCGCCGCGCCACAAGGCGCTGATCGAAAAAACCATAGACATGGGATTCCAGTCCATTCCGCTGGTCTATGCCGAGGAGAGCCTCGGGTTCTCGAATCTGGGCGATGTGTCGGACTACGTGCCCGATTGGCAGTTCAACACGGTGAATGCGCACCTCGACAACGCTCGCGAACGTCGCGACGCCATCGTGCGCTTCCTCGGCGTGATGCTGCGGGCGAATGACTGGGTCTACACGCATCGCGCCGAAGCCGCGGCCGTTGCGGCCAGGGAGATGGATATCTCGCAGGATCACGCAGAACGCGGCTGGGATTACTACACCGGCAAAGGCGTGCTCACGCGCGATCTCGAGATGAACATGAAGGGCCTGGCCAGGGTGATCGAATCGCAGCAGGCCGCCGGATTGCTGCCTACTGGCGCGGCCAGCGACCCCGAGGCCTACATGGCGCGCGAATTTCTTGCGGCCGCCCGATCGAAATGATTCCCCTCCCCCGCATCAACCCGACGGAAGCCGCTTGATGCAATCCCTTTGGAACGACGATGAAGCGGCCACCTTTTCCGGCGACCTGGGCCTTCGTGTCTATACCTCGCGCCTGCTCGGTCGCGACAAGACACTGGTGCTGCACGGCGGCGGCAATACATCGGTCAAGATCCGTGAGAAAAATCTGTTCGGAGAAGAGCAGACGATCCTTTACGTCAAGGGCAGCGGCTGGGACCTCGAGACCATAGAAGTCCCCGGCTTTTCGCCGGTGCGCCTCGATCACGTGCTGCGCCTTGCCACACTGCCCGCCCTCTCCGACCCCGAGATGGTGAACCAGCTCACCACCCACATGCTGAAGGCTTCGGCTCCCGCGCCTTCGATCGAAACCCTATTGCACGGCAGCCTGCCGTTCCGCTTTGTCGATCACACCCATGCCGATGCGGTGCTCGCAGTCAGCAATACCCGGGATGGCGAGAGCCGCATCCGCGAAGTGTACGGCGAGCGCTGCGTCGTCATCCCGTACCTGATGCCGGGGTTCGATCTGGCTCAGTACTGCGCGGCGGCGTTCAAGGAACACAGCACGCCGAAGACCATCGGCATGGTGCTGCTTAACCACGGCATCTTTTCTTTCGGCGAGAGCGCGCGCGAATCCTACGAGCGCATGATCGCTCTGGTATCACTGGCCGAGGGCTATCTGAAGGCGCACAACGCGTGGCATGTCGAAACGCGCGCATTGGCGTCCGCGCCTGCGCAGCCACCCGCACAAGCGCAGCCGCTCACGCAAGTGCAGCCGCTCACGCAAGTGCAGCCGCTCGCCCAGGCGGCACTGCGGCGCAGGCTCTCCGATACGGCCGGCGCGCCCCTCATACTGCGCACCGCGACCAGCGACAAGACACGCGGGTTTGCGGCGCATCCGAGCGCCGGCGTGTTCTCGCAACAGGGGCCCGCGACACCGGACCACGTAATACGCACCAAGCGCATTGCCATGCTGGGCACCGACGTCGGCGCTTATGTATCCGGCTATCGCGCTTACTTCGACGCGCATGCGCCGCTCGCCAAAGAACCCAAGACCATGCTCGACCCTGCGCCCAGGGTGGTGCTCGATCCGGCTTTCGGCCTGGCGGCCGCCGGCCGGACAGCGCGCGACGCCGCCATCGTGGAGGAAATCTACGACCACACCATGGACGTAGTCCTGCGGGCAGAAGCGCTGGGCGGCTTTCAGGCGCTGCCTGCACGGGATATTTTCGACGTGGAGTACTGGGACCTGGAGCAGGCGAAGATCAGAAAGGGAGGCAAACCGCCGCTGTTCGCGGGCGAGATTGCGCTCGTTACCGGCGCTGCGTCCGGCATCGGCAAGGCAGCGGTGGCGTCGTTTCTTGCCCGCGGCGCCGCTGTCGTCGGACTGGACCTGAATCGCAGTGTTGAAACCCTGCACGAGCGGCACGATTATCTCGGCCTCACCTGCAACATCACCGATGAGGGGGCCGTGCGCTCGGCGCTGGATCGCGCCCTGCTCGCCTACGGCGGCATCGACATGCTGCTGCTGAACGCCGGCATGTTCGGCGCCAGCCGCAAGATCGCCGACCTGGGCCTCGAAGAATGGCGCCAGGTAATGAGCGTCAACCTGGATGCCAACCTGCTGATGCTGCGCGCCTGTCATCCCCTCTTGAAGCTCGCCCCGCGCGGCGGCCGCGTGGTGGTGATCGGTTCGAAAAACGTGCCGGCGCCCGGCCCGGGTGCGTCCGCCTACTCGGCCTCCAAGGCGGCGCTCAATCAACTGGCAAGAGTCGCGGCGCTGGAGTGGGGTGCGGACGGAATCCGCATCAACACGCTGCACCCGAATGCCGTATTCGACACCGCACTGTGGACCGATGCAGTACTCGCCGAACGTGCGGCCCACTACGGCATGAGGGTGGCGCAATACAAGACCAACAACGTGCTCAGGACCGAAGTCACCAGCCGTGACGTGGCCGAACTGGCTGCCGAGATGTGCGGACCATTATTCGCAAAGACCACAGGCGCGCAGCTCCCCGTCGACGGCGGCAATGAACGCGTCATCTGAGCCGGATGGCGGTGTCCTCACCCTGCGCTGGCTCGGTAGCGCGCTGGAACTGATCGACCAGCGTCACCTGCCGCAACGCTTTGACTATGTCCGCTGCAGCACTGCGCTCGAGGTGGCAGCCGCCATCCGCGACATGGTGGTGCGCGGCGCCCCGGCCATCGGCTGCGCCGCGGCGTTCGGCGTGGCGCTGGAGGCCGCAAGGCAGGCCGATGCGGCAAGGCCCGCATTCGACGCGGCACTGGAACAGGCGTTCAGCGTGCTCGCTGCAAGCCGCCCGACCGCGGTTAATCTTTTCTGGGCGCTGGACCGCATGCGCGCATGCTGGCAGGCGTCGCGCGGCGGCGCGCAGTTCCAGATCGCAGCAAGCCTCGCCGAGCGCGCGCTGGCGCTGTATCACGCCGACATTGCCACCAATCTTGCGATCGGTCGGGCCGGTGCGGCCTTGATGGAAGATGGCGACGGCATCATGACCCATTGCAATGCCGGTGCGCTGGCGACGGCAGGCCACGGCACGGCGCTGGGCGTGATCCGTTCGGCGCGCGATCAGGGCAAGCGTATCAGCGTCATCGCCAACGAGACCCGGCCGTTTCTTCAGGGTGCGCGACTGACTGCCTGGGAGATGGTGCAGGAGAAAATCCCCGTGACCTTGATCACCGACAACATGGCCGGCCATCTGATGAGCCAGGGAAAGGTGCAGAAAATCATCGTCGGCGCCGACCGCATCGCTGCGAACGGCGACACAGCCAACAAGATCGGCACCTACGCGCTGGCGGTGCTCGCGCGCTACCACCAGATACCGTTTTACATTGCCGCGCCGCTATCGACGATCGATCTGGGCATTGCCAATGGCGGCAGTATCGTCATCGAAGAGCGGGCAGCGTCCGAAGTGACGGGCTATGGCGGCGTGCGCTGGGCGCCTGAAGGCGTGAGCGTGGCCAATCCGGCTTTTGACGTGACTCCGGCCGAACTGATTTCCGCCCTGATCACCGAAAAAGGCGTGACGCCCCGACCCGCCACGCCATCGGTTACCGCCCTTTTCAGGTGACGTTTATATTTATTTTATTCAAAAATGCCGCGCAGATGTGCGTGCTGTAGGTATTTGCTTGAGTAAAAGTTTGCAATTATCGGCCCACTATCCGAGAATTTCCACTTCCGTTCCGACCACGACCCGGTCGAACAACTCCAGCAAGTCGCTGTTGCGCATGCGGATGCAACCGATGGAACCGGGCTTTCCCATCTCGACCGAATCCGGGCTGCCGTGTAGGTAGATGAAGCGACGCATGGTATCGACTGTGCCCAGGCGGTTGAATCCCGGCTGGCAACCCGACAGCCACAGGATGCGCGTCAGGATCCAGTCGCGCCCCGGATGCGCCGCTCCCAGTTCCGGCGTCCAGATTTCTCCGGTGGGCCTGCGCCGGACGAATATCGTGTTGACCGGTTGATCCGCGCCTATCCTGGCGCGGATGACATGCCTGCCGCGCGGCGTACAGAAACTGCCGCTTAGTTCGCCCGGTCCGTTGCGTGACGTGGAAACGTCATAGCGCGCGGGACGGCTATCCCCATCCGCAAACAAAGTGAGGCGCTGGTCCGGGATGGAAATTGCTATCCTCATGCCGCTGCCTCGCCATCGCCGGATATTGCCGGCACCGCCCGACGTTCCCGGAAAAAGTCCGACAACAGCCGCCCGCTTTCTTCGGCCAGCACCCCGCCGGTTGTCGATGCATGGTGATTCAACCGCGAATCGGCAAACAGGTCGATGACGCTGCCGCAGGCGCCGGTCTTGGGATCAGCCGCGCCGAATACCACCCGCCCGATGCGCGCATGCAACATCGCGCCGGCACACATGGCGCACGGTTCGAGCGTCACGTAAAGCGTGCATCCGGCCAGCCGGTAATTACCGATCGCGGCGGCGGCTTCCCTGAGCGCGCGGATTTCCGCATGGGCGGTCGGATCGCAGAGCGAGATCGGTGCATTGCTGCCCCGCCCGATAATCGTGTCGTCCCTGACCACCAGCGCGCCTACGGGCACTTCACCCTGTGCGGCGGCGGCCCTCGCGAGCGATAACGCGTCGCGCATGAATCCGCTATCGATCGAGGGATTGGGAACCAAGACGGTGCTGACCGGGAAGAATGTTCCGCGCCATTCTAAGACACATCGCATGTCCCCGAAATTGTCCGGCGATGAATCCGTCCGTGCGCCGTGCGGCCGCTCAATACTGGACGCGATAGCGCCGGTACTGGCTGATGACCTGCGGCACGTAGGCGATCGTTTCCGCGTAAGGCGGAATCCTGTTTCCATATTTGACGACGGCGTTTTCACCCGCGTTATAGGCGGCCAGGACAAGCTGGATGTCGTTGTGGAACATCAACTGGAGGTCGCGCAGATAGCGCGCGCCGGCGTGAATGTTCTGCGCCGGATCGAGCCGGTCGAGGACGCCGTAGCGTTTTGCGGTGTCGGGCATGAGTTGCATCAATCCCACCGCGCCTTTCCCGGAGCGCGCAGACGGGTTGTACCCCGACTCGACGAGAATTACCGCGTGTATCAGCGCGGCATCCACATTGGCGGCACGACTGGCGGCCCGGACGTGCTCCGCGTACGGCGCGCGGATGGTGCCCAGAACGCCCGGGCGGCCCGGTGCCTCCGGTTCAGGGGATCGCTTCCCGGTTGCGGCCCGGGCGGCCCGTTCTTTCATGTACGACGACTGCGAGCGGCTGATCAGCAGATTCATGTAGTAGGAATTCCCGGGCGCGCGGGCGTTCTTGTAATCGTCCGCTTGTGCAGCCACGCCGCCTGTCGCAAGGAGGAAATGCACACCACAGACGTAACTGCAGAACCGGGCGTTAAGACCCATGCGATTTCCTGACTGGGCTCGGATGTTCATTCCAGCTCGATCATCAACGGCGCTTGCAGACCGTTGCCGGTTATGAAACTTTTTGCTGCGCGTGGCATTTTTACCGCAACATTTGCCGTCATTTGCATTTGCCGTCATTTGCTTCCGATACCCCGATCTGAACGCAACGTGGCGCCGTCCGCCATGAAATCCTCGCGATTGAATCTGCGGTTCGGCTTCCCGCGTTGGTCTTGCCGGCCAATGCTATCACCATGCGCCGGCTTGCAAGCCAGACGAGTGCCGCGGGCGAAAGACAGCCTTGCGTTCCTGATTCGGTCCGCAGTCTAAAATAGCCCGACCCTGCATCGCAGATAAACGAAGTCACTGATCCGCGTGAAATCATGCAAGCCGCCCGCCTCGATCACCTGGTCATCTGCGCATCCACTCTGGCCTCGGGCATAGCTTACGTCCGCGAGGCGCTGGGCATCTCGCCGGATCGCGGCGGCGAGCATGTGCGCATGGGAACGCACAATTGCCTGCTTCGGCTGGGCGAGTGCCTCTACCTCGAAGTCATCGCCATCAATCCCGCCGCGCCGACGCCGAAACGGCCTCGCTGGTTCGCGCTGGATGCCGGATACGACACGCCGCGGCTTGCTGCGTGGGTGGCGCGCGTGCCTGACATCCGTGCCGCGAGCGCCGCGGCAGCGCGAACCGGGCTTGACGCCGGCCAGATCGAAGGCATGGATCGCGGCGCGTTGCGCTGGCAGATCACACTGACTGCGGATGGCAACCTGCCGTTCGGCGGTGTCGCGCCCATCCTGATCCAGTGGGAAACAGCGCATCCCGTGCACGCGATGCGCGACGCGGGTTGTTCGTTGACACGGGTTGAGGCCCGGCATCCGGATGCCGGGCGCATCTGCGCCGTGCTGGACGCCATCCGCTTCGACGGCCCCGTGTCGGTAGTCACCGGACAGGCGCCGGCTATCGAGGCCGTGATCGACACGCCGGCCGGTGAACGCCGGCTTCGCGCCTGAGCATTCCTGTAAAATATACTTTTTCTGACAGCAGACCATGCTGCAGATGTCCGTAGTAAGGCTACTTAGGCAGAATAAACTTTCAAAATATCGAGCGTCATCGAAGCCGGTTTCCCGCTTCGACCCGATCTTCCGGTCCGCGGCGAGCCGACCGGATCTTCGCCTATTCGACCTTGATGTTCGCCTTCGCAATCACCTGCGCCCAGCGATCGATGTCCTCCGCAATCAGTTGCTTCATCTGCGCTCCGCTACGGACCGCGATCAGCGTGCCGCCTGCGACGATCCGCTCGCGCACGTCGGGCAGCGCCATGATGGCCGTCAGTTCGCGTTCCAGGCGCGCCAGGATTTCGGGCGGGGTTGACGCCGGCGCAGCCACGCCCTGCCAGTTGGGCACGTCGATCTCGGGATAACCCACCTCGGCCGTGCTGGGCACATCCGGGAGCAGCGCGAGGCGTTCCTTGCCGACCACGGCGAGCGCGCGCAATTTGCCGGCCTTGATCTGCGGGATCATGCCGATGGCATTGCCGAACATCAGCTCGACCCTTCCCGCGAGCATGTCCTGCACCGCGAATATCACCCCTTTGTAGGGCACGTGAACCATGCGTGTGCCGGTCGACTGCTTGAAGAACTCGCCGGCGATGTGCGCCGGCGTGCCGATGCCGCCCGAAGCAAAGTTGAGCCGGTCCGGATTCGCCTTGAGATGGGCGATCAGTTCCGCCACCGTTTTCACCGGCACCGAAGGGTTCACCACCAGCACGCTGAAATCCCATCCGAGCAGGACCACCGGCGCGAGATCCTTGCGCGAATCGAACGGCATCTGCTTCACCAGGGAGTGCTGTATCGTCACCGGCGAGAGCATCAACCCGATGGTGTAGCCGTCCGGCGCAGCCTTGGCCACCGTGGCCAGGCCCAGCGCGGTGCCGGCGCCGGGCTGGTTCTCCACCACCACCGGCTGGCCGAGTCGCTGCGCCAGTTTCTCGCCGATGAGGCGTGTGGACGTGTCGAACGTTGAGCCGGCCGCGACCGGGACGATGAAGCGTATCGGGCGGGTCGGGTAGGTCTGAGCGAGCGCCGAGCCCGGTGGCAAGAGGCCGGATAAGCCCGCCGCAATAACAAGAGCGGAAGCTAAACGCTGAAAACGAAGCGGCGATGCACTGTCATTCTTCATGGTGTTCCCCTGCGGATTGGTTGGCACCGGGTGATCCGGGCGGCACGGCGCCTCTCCTGCGCAGGGTGCGGGGCGCGAGACCATCACGCTTCCTGCATCTGGCGCGGCGCCCAGTCCTGCAATTCGATCATCTTCACCAGCATGCGTTGCATCAACTCCGTCTTCTTTTCCTTATGCCGCTCGACGTCCCACAAATTGTTCTGCTCATGGGGATCGCTGGACAGGTCATAGAGTTCGCCCCGCTCCCAGCCGGACCAGAGCGTGATGCGCCAGTCTTCATCGACGAAGGAGCGGATGCGGGCCGGCCGGTCGAATCCTGGCATCGGCCGCTGCGTGGTCTGTTCGATGATCATGCCGTCGTGCTGCGACGGCCGGCCCTCGTCGACGATACGCCCCAGCGCCTGGCCCTGCATGCCGTTGTGCGGCGCGAGCCCGGCGCGGTGCAGAATGGAGCGCGCGATATCGATGGTGCCCGCAAGCGCAGTGGTGCTGCTGCCCGGGCGGGGCGCCACCGGATCGCTCCACAGGAACGGCACCCGGATCAGGCCGCGGTAATGCAACGGTCCCTTCTGCATCAGGCCGTGATCGGCCATCCAGTCGCCGTGGTCGCTGGTGAATACCACCACCGTGTTTTTCGCCAGCCCCAGCGACTCCAGCGAAGCAAGCATCTTTCCCACGCAATCGTCGATCAGGCCGATCATGCCGTAGGTAAGCGCAGTGATGCGTTTTGCCTCGGCTTCGTTCACCGCATACACCCCCACCCAGTCGCGCTTTGCCGTCCCGTTGGCGAACGCTGCGTGGACCTCCTTCATCATCGGCACCTGACCGATGGACGGTTTGTAGAATGACGGCGGCAGCTGTATGCGCTCCGGGTCGTACATGTCCCAGTAACGCCCCGGCGGCGTGAACGGATGGTGCGGATCGGGGAATGAACACTGCATGAAGAAGGGCTGCGCGGATGCGTTGCGCGCGTGCTGCTCCAGCCATGCGACGCTGCGCTCGGCGATGTAGCTGGAGGGGTACAGTTCCGGCGGCACGCGCGGCCGCCTGGCTTGCGGCGCCGCATAGCCGGGCACGGTTTCCGAATGCTCCGGTCCCCATTGCGCAAATGCCTGCGGATCCTTGTCCTGCAGCCAGCGCGAGTAATGTCCCTGCACCATGTCGCCGTGCCAGGTGCACAGTTCGACGTGATCGAAGCCGTAGAAAGGCAGCCCGACCTGCGGCGTCGGATCGGCGAGCCAGTCGAGCGGCTGCTCGTGATCGTAGTCCGGCCCCTGGAGCAGCTCGTGGTAGGCGTCGGTCAGTCCGTCCGGCGGCGGACGCAGTCCCGGCTCGAATTGGCGCGCAAACTTTACATCGTCGCGGGTGAAATTCTGCAGGTGCGATTTTCCGATGAGCGCGGTCTGGTAGCCCTCGGCGCGCAGGCGCTCGACAAAAGTGGTCTGGTCGTGCGACAGCGGAATGCCGTTGTGGCGAACGCCGTGCAAGGTCGGCATGCGCCCGGTCATGATGGTGGCGCGATTGGGCATGCAGATGGGATTGGCGACGAAGAAGCGCTCGAAGCGCACGCCGCGCGCGGCGATCGTGTCGATGTGCGGCGTGCGCAGTACCGGGTTGCCGTAGCAGCCCAGATGATCGGCGCGCTGCTGGTCGGTGATGATGAAGAGGAAGTTCGGCTGTGTCGTCATGGCGGGGGTTCTTCCTGAAAATGCTTCGGAGCGACTGCGTGTGCGGGCGCAGACTTCACCGCGGCGCGTCCACCGCCTACCCCGAGGCAGCGGCGCGCGGCCCCCCGGGCGCGGCCGGCAACGCAAGCCTGCGGCCGGTGCGCAGCATGGCTGCGAACTCCTCCGGTGCCACCGGACGGGAGAAATGGTAGCCTTGAATTTCGTCGCAGCCATTCCTGTGCAGGAACTCAAGCTGCTGCTCGGTTTCCACGCCCTCCGCCAGCACCCTCAGCTTGAGGTCGTGCGCGAGTCCGATGATGGCACGCGTGATAGCGGCGTCGTCCGGATCGCTGGCAATGCCGCGGATAAACTTGCGATCGACCTTCAACGCATCGAGCGGCAAGCGTTTCAGCCGGCTCAGGCTTGAATACCCGGTTCCGAAATTGTCCAGCGACAGCCGCACACCCGACAGTTTGAGGGTGTCGAGAATCCGCCCGGCGCCATCCGGATCCTGCATCAACAGCGCCTCCTTCACTTCGAATCGCAGTTGCGACGCGCGCACGCCGTTGTTCGAAAGCGCGCGGTCCACCAGGGCGCCCAGGTCCTTGTGCTGGAACTGCTGGCCCGACAGATTGACCGACACCGGCGGCACGACCAGTCCATCCCCTTCCCAGACACGGATCTGCCTGCAGGCCTCCTCCAGCACCCATTCCCCCGCGGCCATGATGATGCCGGCCTCTTCCAGCACCGAAATGAACTCCACGGGCGCAATCAGGCCCTTGTCGGGATGGATCCAGCGCAGCAGCGCCTCCGCGCCGCAGATGACGCCGGTCGCCAGGCTCAGCGCCGGCTGGTAATGCAGCACGAACTCGCCGCGGCCGAGCGCGCCGCGCAGCAAGTGCTGCATCCGCACCCGCTGCAGCGCCCGCTCGTTCATTTCACGCGTGTAGTACTGGTAGTTGTTGCGCCCCTGTTCTTTTGCCCGGTACATCGCGGTATCGGCATTCCTGATCAAGGTGCCCGCGTCCGCGCCATCGGCCGGGTGCAGGGCAATGCCCACGCTCGCCGTCACCTGCGATTCCTGCCCATCCAGCAGAAACGGCTGCTCGAGCGCATCGATGATTTTCTGCGCCACCACCGCGGCATCGCCCGGTCTGGTGAGATCGTTCAGGATGGCCGCGAATTCGTCTCCGCCCAGGCGGGCCACGGTGTCCCCGCCCCGTATGCACTCGGTCAGGCGCCCGGCCGCGCGCTGCAGCAACTGGTCGCCGATCGCATGGCCGCGCGTGTCGTTGACCAGCTTGAAGCGGTCGAGGTCGATGAACAGCGTCGCCATCGGCCGTCCGCTGCGCGCCGCCTGCGTGAGGGTCAGCGCCAGGCGGTCGTTGAACAACTGCCTGTTCGGCAGGCCGGTGAGCACGTCGAACTGTGCCAGTTGCGCAAGCCGCGTTTCACTTTGCTTGCGCTCTATGGCCACCGCCAGAATATTGCAGACGGCTTGCATGAAATCGATCTCGTCCTGCGCAAATTGGCGTTTGTCTTTGGTGTGCACTGCCAGTACGCCGTAGTTGCCCTGCTTTCCCATAATGGGAACTTCGATGCCGCTGCGAACGGCATGCATCAGCATCGACGAAGCTGCAAAGCGTTTTTCCGTCCTGAAATCATCGACTATGACAGGCTCGGAACTGGCCAGCAGGTAAGCGGCATGGCTACCGGGGATCACGTCGATCGCGGAACGTCCGAGCCTGGTCGCTGGCCAGCCACGCACCACGCGCCAGGCGAGAAATCGCCGGTTCTCGACCAGTTCGAGCAGGGCGCAGTAGTCGGTATGCAGCGCCTGCGTCACGAGGCTCGCCGCTTCCTCCATGATGGACGCGATATCGCTTGCCGCCAGCGCGTTGCGGCTGAATTCGGCAATGAGCCTGTGGCGCTGCGCCTGCTGCGTGGCCCGCTCTTCCGCCTCCTTGCGGGCGCTGATGTCCGCCATCGCGCCTATCATCCTCACCGCCTCGCCTGACGCGCCGAATACGACGTGGCCGCGGTCGAAGATGTGCGCGTAACTGCCGTCACGCCGACGCAGCCGGTACTCATCGCTCCAGTTTTCCCGGCCTGCGCGGATGGTGGCCTGTATGCCCTGCAGCACGCGCTCTCTATCCTCCGGATGGAGGCGCTCCTGCCAGTCCTTCACAGTGACGTCGCGTTCCGGATAGCCGAACACGCGGTTGGCATTTTCGTTCTGCACCACTTGGTCCGTGAGCAGGTTCCAGTCCCAGATGACGTCGTTGGTGGCGTGCATCGCGTAGTCGTAGCGTTCGATGCTGGCGTGCAGTGCCGTTTCCACCGCCAGTTGCTCGGTGATGTCGCGCGCCACGCTGACGATGATCCAGCCGCCGCCGGAGCGCAGCGCCCGCCGCGTCACTTCGACCGGAATGGTGCCGCCATCCTTCTTGCGGTAATCGGCGCGCACGCGGTAACCGACGGCGTCCCCGGCTATGACCCGGTCGCACACCTCTTCGATCGTCTCGCGGCTTTCGGAAACCAGATCGGCGATGCCCATGGCAAGCAGTTCTGCGCGGCTGTAGCCCAGCGCGCGCGACGCCATATCGTTGGCGTCGACGAAGCGCAGCGAGGCGCGATCGTTGAGGAGGATGATTTCCGCCGACAAATCCATGGCGGCGCGAAAGCGCAGCAGGTCCTCCCTGCCGCGCCTGGGATTGGCAACGGCCGGCGTTGATGAGCCCTGCCCCGAGTTCTCCATGCTCATTACCCCTTTACAAATTCGGACACATCGTCAATTCAGGACTCGCTTACGCAGCAGGACTCGCTTGCGCAGCAGGACTCGCTTACGCAGGACTCGCTTATGGCAGGCTCTTCATGCGAATCGCGCACCCGCCGTCGAGAGCAGCGCGCCGCATTCGGGAACCGCGGGCGCAAGCGACAGCAGGTCCAGCATCTTGCGCACCGTGCACACCGAGGTCGACGTGACCGGCAGGCCGAGCATGTCCTCGGCCGCCTGTATGGCCGGCAACGACTGCATCTGCACGCATACCGACAGCACCACCGCATCGACATTCGCCAGATTGAGGCGCTTCGCGTCCTCCAGCAACCGCATCGGATCGCGGCGGCCGACCTCGAGATTGTCTTCGATCGAAAAATTGACGCGGTCCAGCACTTCAACGCCTTCGTGCTCGATGTAGGCCACCACCTTGTCGGTGAGCGGACGCGTGTAGGGCGCAAGCAGGGCGATCTTCTTCGCGCCCAGCGCGTGCAGGCCGTCTATCAGCGCGCCGGCCGAGGTCATCACCTTCGATTGCGCGCCGTTCTCCGCGACGATGCGGCGATAGTCCGCTTCGGTGGTGCGGTGATAGCCGAAACCGCTCGCCATGATGGCTACCAGGCAGGCGGTGCTCATCACGTCCACCCGCGCATCGGCCAGTTCCGCGGCGCAGCGCAGGCCCTCGCGGTTCATCGCCGCCAGTTCTTCCACGGTGACGCGATGCATGCGCATGCGCGACGCGTGAAACGTGAACCGCTCCGGATGGCCCGCTTCGCGCATGCGCAGCATCGCCGGAATTTCGGTCTCCATAGTGGTATTCGAACTCGGCACGATCTGGCCGATGCGGATCGGGCTGCCGTAATTGCCTTTGCCTGTCTGGCTGCTGCTGGCCGCAGTGTTCATGGTTTTTTCGCTCCCCCGTAATTCGGCGATTAACCGCAATTATCTCGCCTTGGCGGCAGGCGCGCTCGCCGGTGCCGCACTTTGACGGAGCGCTCCGGGGTGGCGCATCGCCGTAGGGAATCCCGTATGCGATACTTCAGTCCTGACCGAGACCCGATCAGGGTCCAACAGGAAAGGACAGAATAGCGTGATGGCACTCGAAAGCGACGTGCTCGTAATCGGCTCGGGCGGCGCGGGCATGTACGCGGCACTGGCAGCCGCCAAGGCCGGTTGCACGGTGCACATGATTGATCGCGGCCTGATCGGTCGAGCCGGCGCGACCGTCATGGCGCAAATGACCGTCGCCGTCGCACTGGGCGAGGAATGCCCGGACACCTGGGAGAACCACTACGCCGATACCCTCGCCGCCGGGCGCGGCCTGTGCGACGAATCGCTGGCGCGCTTGCTGTGCGAGGACGGGCCGGTGCGGATCCGGGAAATGGATGACTGGAAGGTGGGCTGGGCAAGGGGCGAACGCGCAGGACGCAGTCACATCAAGCAGGCACACGCCCCCGGCCACGACCGGCCGCGCTGCGCCTACGTCGATTTTCTCAACACCGGTCCCGCGGTGTCGCGCACCCTGCGCACCCAGCTGAATCCGCTCGCCGCGGTGCGCCGCATCGGCGATGTGGTCGCCACCGACATCGCAATGGAAGGCGGCACCGCCACCGGCGCTGTAGGATTTCACCTGCCCACGGGCGAAGCGCTCGCGCTCAAGGCCAGGGCCACCATCATCGCCACCGGCGGCTTGACGCGGCTCTACCAGCGCAACAGCGCGTCGGTGAACATGGGCGGCGACGGATTCGCGCTGGCGCTGCGCGCCGGCGCAGAGTTGATCGACATGGAGTTCGTGCAGTTTTTTCCCATCGGACATCTCGCGCCGCGCCTGATCGGCATGGATCCGATCATGTGGGACCCGTTCCGCTACAAGCTCGGCGGGCGCCTTTTGAATGCCAATGGCGAGGAATTCGCCGAGAAGTACGGCCAATCCGAGTCGGGCAATTACGTGTTGACCCGCGACATCGCGACCTACGCCATCTTCAAGGAAGTGGAAGCAGGACGCGGCAGCCCCTCGGGCGGGGCATTCCTCAGTTTCACCCATGTTCCCGAGGCGGATCTGCGCCGCGCCTTCGGTCCGGTCATCGATCGCCTGGCGAAGAACGGCATCGACCTCGCGAAAACACTCATCGAAGTGTCGCCCATTGCCCACTACCACATGGGCGGCGTGCGCGTGAACGATGCCATGGAGACCTGCGTCCCTGGCCTGTATGCCTCGGGCGAAGCGGTGGGCGGCGCCAATGGCGCCAACCGCCTGTCAGGTAATGCCATTACCGAAGCGCTGGTATTCGGCGAGCGTGCCGGCAAACGCGCGGCGGCGTATGCGAAGCGGCACAGCGCGCACAGCTGGAGCGACGCGTCCGCCGCGCGGGCGCTGGATCGGATCAGCGGCACATCGAACCCGCCCCGTGCCGACATCAACCTGGCCGTGCTGCTGGCCGAGCTGCAGCGCCTCATGAGTGAAAAGGTCGGTCCGTTCCGCACCGAAGCAAAACTGAACGATGCACTGGTAGCGCTCGATGCGATGAGCGCGCAACTGGGCGAGCATCCGCCTCCTCCGGCCGGTGGCTACGACCTCGCCCGTCTCGACTGGTTCGACCTGCGCAACATGATCCTGGTGGCGAAAAGCATTACGCTCGCCGCGCTGGCGCGCCAGGAGAGCCGCGGCGCGCAGCAGCGCGAGGATTATCCCGGCATGGTGGACGCATGGAACCTGAACCAGGTGGTGTCGCTGCGAAAAGAAGCGCTGCATCTGGAGCGCGTGCCGGTCGGCGGCGCTGCCGCGCGGAGGGCAGCATGAGCAACAGCGGGCTGCACACCGGACCTGCCGCTGCAGCCGCAGCAGGACCTGCTGCTGCAGCCGCAGCAGGGCCTGCCGCCGGAACCGCCGCGACTGCAGCAGGGCCCACAGTAGGAACGGCAGCAAAGCCCCTGGAGACGGCGGACCACACAGCGCGCCTGCATATCCGGCGCGGCTCTCCCGGCGAGGCGCCGCGCGTAGATGCGTTCGACGTGCCGTTCGCATCGGGACAATCGGTGCTCGATGGCCTGCGCTGGATCCGCGCGCACCGCGACCCGGATCTCGCCTTCCGTTTTTCCTGCATCAATGCCAATGCGTGCAAGGAATGCATGATGCAGATCGACGGCAAGGTGACCTACGCCTGCACCGCGCGCCTGCTGGAAGGCGACATGCGACTCGCGCCGCTGGACAACAAGGACCTGGTGCGCGACCTCGTAAGCGAAATCGCGCCGCCGGAGGAAAGACTCATCGGCAGGAAGCACAAACAGTAAGGTCGCAGGTTGGCGGTGAGCCTGCGAACCCCAACATCGAATCGAAGATAAGAAGGCCACATCTGGGGGACAACATGGATTTTGCCTTACCCGAAGAACTGCGGATTTTCCAGCAAACAGTGCGGCGTTTCGTCGAGACGGAACTGATCCCGCTGGAACGCACCGAACCCACCGGACTGCTGCCCGCCACGCGCGACCGGCTGCGGGCGCTGACCAAAGAGATGGGGCTGTGGCTGCTGGACGTCCCCGAGTCGCTCGGCGGCCAGGGCCTGTCCGTGCTGGGCCAGGCCATTTTCTGGGAAGAGTTTTCCCGTTCCTGCGCTACCCTGCCGCGCGACTTCTACATACTCGGACCCATGCCGGGCGCAGTGCTGCTGCAACTCAAGGGCGAGTTGAAGGAACGCTACCTCGATCCGGTGCTGCGCGGCGAGAAGCTGCCCTGCTTCGCCCAGACCGAGCCGGATGCCGGCGGCGATCCGGCGGCGATGCGCTCGCGCGCCGTGCGCGACGGCGACCACTACGTCATCAACGGCGAGAAGCGCTTCATCACCGATGCCGAGAAAGCCGACTTCGCGCAAGTCATGTGCCTTACCGATCCGGTCAAGAAAGCGCACGGCGGCGTCTCCTGCATCCTGGTGGACATGAACACGCCGGGTATCAAGGTGGCGCGCAAGATCCAGACGATGATGGGCGAGACCCCCTGCGAAGTGGTGTTCCAGGACGTGCGCGTGCCGGTGACGAACCTGGTGGGCAAGGAAGGCGACGGCTTTCGCCTCGCGCAGGAGTGGATCACGCTGGGGCGCATCCTGCGCCACGGCGCGCGCTCGCTGGGTGTCGCCGAACGCTGCCTCTCCATGGCCGCGCAGTACGCCAAGCAGCGCGTCACCTTCGGCGAGCCGCTCGCCAATCGTCAGAGCATCCAGTGGATGCTGGCCGACACCTACACCGAGTTGCAGGCCGCGCGCCACCTGGTGCGCCATGCCGCATGGAAGATGGACCAGGGCGAGGACGTGCGCACCGAGTCGTACATGGCCAAGATGTATTCGGTCGAGATGGGTTTTCGCGCGGCGGACAAATGCATGCAGATCCATGGCGGCATCGGCCTCACCACCGACCTGCCTATCGAGAATTTCTGGCGCAACCAGCGTGCCTACCTGATCACCGAAGGCGCGGCCGAGATCATGCGCATGATGGTGGCGCGGCATGTGCTGAAGCACTACTGATTATTGCTGAAGCACTACTGATCACTCGAGCGAGGCGGACATGACACGATCCCGAATCAGGCGCAATGCGATTCTCGTTGCCGCGCTTGCCCTCACCGGTGGCGCGGCACTCGACGCACTTGCCCAAACCTATCCTTCCCGTCCGATCCGCTTCATCGTCCCCTATGGCGCGGGCGGTGGACCCGACGTGACCTCGCGCGTCATCGGGCGCAAACTCGGTGAAATTCTCGGACAGCCCATCGTGATCGACAACAAGCCCGGCGGCGCAGGGATCATCGCCACCGAAATGGCGGCGCGCGCACCCGCGGACGGCTACACCGTTCTGGTCGGCGACACCGGCCCGCTCGCCATCAACCCGGCGCTTTATCCCAAGCTGCCCTATGACCCGCTTAAGGACTTCGCGCCAGTTACGCTGGCCATGGCCTCGCCGCTGTTCCTGGTGTCGAATCCCAAATCGCCGTTTCAATCGATCACTGAACTCATTGCCTATGCGAGGGCCAATCCGGGCGTGACCTTCGGCTCCACCGGCAATGCGAGCGTGCACCACCTTGGGATGGAACTGTTCCAGCTGCTCGCCGGCGTGAAGATGACGCACATCCCCTACAAGGGCGTGGCGTTCTCGGTGCCGGCTGTCATGGCAGGCGACATCGCCGTGGTGTTCGCCGGCCTGCCCTCGGTGAAACCACATCTGGGCTCTGGCAAGCTGCGCATCCTCGGCGTCGCCGATGCGAAGCGCACACCCATCACGCCGGATGTGCCGGCGATATCGGAGGGGCTACCCGGCTATGAGATCAAGGTCGAGGTAGGGTTCCTCGTGCCGGCCGGGACGCCGCGCGAAGTGATCGCCCGGTTGAACCGGGAGATCCGCGCCATCCTCGCCATGCCGGACATCGCGCAGCACCTGGTGACCCTGGGCATCAATCCCATCGGCACAACGCCCGAGCAGTACACCGAGCAGATCAAGGCCGACATGATCAAATTTGCGAAGCTGGTGAAGGACAGCGGGGCGAAGGTGGAGTGAATATCGAGTTTACGGCTTGATGTAATCCAGAATTGCTGCGCTTGGGTAGCTCATAATTTAGGACATTTTTTAGAGAAGTCCTTCCACTACGGATATCTCCACAGGGTTAAGAGTTTTTTATAGTATAACTTCGTGCAGTCTGGCCGTCATCATGACTGAACTGAGGGGGTCGCGTATAAAACTCAGCTATGACCGGAAAGCCAATATCGCCTATCTCCGTTTTCACGAGAAGACCGGCACCGTTACGACCCTCAAGATCAGCGACGAAACGAACATCGACATCGCGCCCGACGGGACTGTCTATGGGATCGAACTGCTAAACGCCAACGAGCAGTTGGCAGATGATCAGGGAACGTTGGTCATTGAAGTGGCAGGACGCAAACAGAAAATTGCGCTGGCCGCCTGATGCCACGACAGTAGTGTCAAGTACCACGCGCATCAGCGCTCAGGCCTTGCTCTTCCGCTCGGCGCGGTAGGCATCCACCTCGGCTTGGATCTCCTCCATGCTCATGGGTACTATGCCAGCAGCCGCCACTCTTTCACGCGCCTCGGCCAGTTGGGCGATGCGCCTGTTGCGTACAGCCTCGCGCAACAAGGCTTGCAGCTTGTCGGGTTCGAGCAGTCCCATTTGCGCAGCATCCTGCGCCAGCCGATCGGGAACATCCAGTTTCAATTCCAGCGTGGTCATTATGTGACTCCTTGCATGGCATAAGCGACACAACGCCGCTTATGCATGAGATGGTACCTTCTAAGGGCGTTCGAGATTTGTGAAGATGTCGATGCCGCGGGCGCTGCGCTCGGCGACACCAGCGCGCTAGAAGGCGTCGGCCAGCATGGGGTTCCGCCGGCGCGGGGCGATGACCAGAAGGTTATCTAGCCGCACGCCCTCGGGGAAACCGCCGGGGCTGCGTACGTTGCTGCTCCCGGTTTTGCATCGTGCGCAGGGACGCTCATCTCGTTTCCTCAGGACGAGAGAGGGCCGACTCGACGGCTTCGCGAATAAACCGCGTGTAGGGGATTCCGCGCACTGCAGAACGCTTCTTCACGGCCTCAAGCAGCGCCTTTGGCACGCGCATGTTCAGTTGCGCGCTCTTTTTCTCGAATTCGAACCTTACCGGCTTCAAGCCGGAAAGATCGTATTTCGACAGATCAGCCGTATCGACAAACCGCTCGGCTTCCTCGTCGGTCTTAAACGCCGGGATTTTCTTCTTCATAGTGTCTTACTTCCTTTCTATGCATGTAACGCGCGCAGACCGGACGAATAACCCGTTTGCCGGCACGCACACGGATCGTAAAGACCAGGAAGACGGGTCGACCGCTTTCGGTCTTGCCGATCGCCCG
This sequence comes from Betaproteobacteria bacterium, assembly GCA_009693435.1. Next base: position 35,508 of record SHXF01000045.1, read on the forward strand.
AAGGCGCTCCTCACCCTGTGAGTGCGACGCAACGCCGCTTATGCATGAGAAGGTACCGGACTCCTTCGCCCTTGCAACCCGCCAGCCCGCGCTCAGCGTCCCTTCACCATGTGCTTCGCCGCCAGCAACCCGAACGTCAATCCGCCCGCGATGGTCAGCCCCGCCTGGTAACCCACGCCGTACTCGACATGCGCCGCGGCGTTGCCGAGCGAATACAGGCCCTTGATGACGCTGCGGTCGTGGCGCAGCACCTGGGCATGTTTGTTGGTCAGCAAGCCCGCGGAGCCGCTCGCGGATGGCCGTAGCTGCAGCCCGTAATAGGGCGGCTTCTTCAAGGTGCCCATACTGCGCGGCGCCGCGCCGCGCTGTTCCACCGCCAGGCCCCACTTGCCCATGCCGCGGCCGTAGTCCTCGTCCCTGCCCTTGGCGACGAATCCGTTGAACCGCCTCACCGTCTTTAGAAGGCCCTTGCCGTCGATGCCCAGTGCCTCACCCAGTTCAGTCAGCGTATTCGCGCGCTTCACGTAGTCGGGGATGGCGGCGCCCGTCGGACGACCGGCGAAGGAATAGCGATCCGCATACTGCTGATCGAAAATCATGAAGCACGGCAGGTTCGGATAATCATGCCGGCGCGTGTCGAATTGCCGCAGTTTCAGGCCCATGGTCTGAAAGTAGGATTCGTCGGCGAAGCGTTCCCCTGACCGGTTGACCACCAGGGTGTGCGGGCTGCACATCTCGATGATGCCGGAAAGCCGGAACCCCTCGCGCTTCGCTTTGCCTTCGATCGGCACGGGAAATCCGAGGAACAGAGTCAGGTGGTTCTGGATCACGTGCACCGCGCCACCTGCCCGCGAACCCAGCACCAGCCCGTCGCCTTGAATCGAGTCGGGAAACATCGAATGCCAGTCAGGCAAACCTTCGTAATCGGCCACCAGCTTCGCATTGGATTCATAGCCGCCGGTTGCGATCACCACGCCCGCGCGGGCACCGATGGTCTTGCCATTGGCCAAAACCACGCCGGTGGCGGCGCCGTCCTTGAACACGATCTCCTTCGTGTTCTGGCGCACGCGCACATCCACCCCCGCCGCCAGCGTCTGCTGCAGCAGATGCATGACCAGCCCCACGCCCATGCCACAGACGTCGTTCCGCCTGCGCTCTTCGATGAGTTTCTTGTCCCAGGAGGAAAAGGTGTTGATGCCACCCCAGGACACCTGTTCCTCCGCGGTGGTGCAATACGGCGTGTTGTCGGGGCGCACCACGCGTTCGCGCCAGCGGCCCAGCACGTGACCTGAAATGAGGTCAGCCTCGACCGAACGGCCGAACGCCAGCGATCCGGGCGCCACGCCGTAATAATGGTCCGGCACGTTCTTCACCAGACGGAACGGAATGCCGCAGCGCTCGAAATACTTCAGCGCGGCAGGAGACTGGCGCACCAGTGTTTCCAGATTCTCGGCAACGGCCTGCCCGCCGCCGATGAAATTCATGTACTCCAGCACCGCCTCGGGTTTGTCCGTTATTCCCGCCGCCTTGGCCAGGTGATTCGAACCCACCCAGATGAGGGCGTAGGAAAGCGACGTACCACCGCCGATCTGCCCCGCTTTCTCCAGCAGCACCGTTTTCAGGCCGTGTTTCGCCGCCGCCAGCGCAGTCGACAAACCGGCCACGCCGGACCCCAGCACCACCACATCGCATTGCTCGTTCCACTTCGCTGCCACTCTGTTTCCCCCGATTTCACATGTGTCGCCCGCGTGCCGGCGCGCTACTTCCTGAGTTCTTTCGCCACCTCGGCGCGAAAATCGGCGATGGCCTTCGCACCGTCCACGCCGCGCGCATTCGCCTCCTTGATCCAGCCGGCTTCGATGGCGGCGGTTTTCGCTTTCAGGCTCTGCATGAACTCAGGCGATGCCGTCGCAAAGGCTGCCCCGGCGGCCTTCATTGAAGCCAGACTGTTGTCCTTTTGAGCGTCGTAGCTCCTGCCCACACGCCGCGCGGTAACCTCCCCGGACACGGCATTGATCGCATCCTGATCGCGCTTGGGAAGCGAATTGAACCTGCCCTCGTTCATCATCAGCACGAAGCTGGAGTTGTACAGCCCGCCGGGTATTTCGATCACGTGTTTGATGAGCCGCTCGAGTTTGAAGCTGGCCACCGAATCGACCGGGAAAAACACACCGTCCACGATACCCCCGCTGAGCATCTCGTAGACTTCCGTCGAAGGTGTCAGCACCGCGACCACGCCCAGGGCTTTGGAGATCTCGAGCATCATCCCGCCGGGACTGCGGATCTTGAGTCCGACCAGATCATTCAGCGTCGTGATCGGCTTCTTCGTGGTGTGGACCACACCCGGACCGTGGGTCCAGAGCGCCAGCACTCTGAGGCCCTTGTGCTCGCCCGCCTTGGCGAGATGGCGCTCGTGAACACGCTGGTAGGCGACGGATGTGGCCTCAGCGTTATCGCCGTTCCCCGGAAGTTCGGCGATGTTGGTGAGCACGAAACGCGAGGAGGTCAGTCCGTGCACTGTCCAGGCGATGTCGACCAGACCATCCCGTACCGCATCCAGCGTGCCCGGTGGCGCCACCACCGCCTTGGGAAGGAGATTCATCTTGACCCTGCCCTCGGTGGCCTTTTCCACGTCCTGTCCCCACTGGATGATCGCGCTGACCGTCTGAAAATGCGTGGGCGGCACAAAGCTGGACGCGCTCAGAGCCTGTGAAAAATTATAAAAATATCCGTACTACCTGGTCCACGGTTAGAGCGCTGGTACGTTAAGAGAGCTATGACAACGCGAGATGGAATCGAGATGACAAGCGAAAGCGGAGAATTGTTCGAGGGGACTCTGGTGCA